>NZ_JABDWM010000007.1:0-291356 GCF_019685295.1 Rhizobium sp. NLR22b | reverse complement strand
GATCACCAACGTCGACCTGGAAACGGATGTAGCCTTCGATCTTGAGGCAAGTTTCGGTGCCGGGGATGTAGAAGTAGCCGGTGCCGTAAGCGTCGCAGACGCGAACATATTCAACCGGTTCCGGCTCAGCAGCAACAATAGCGTCAGCTGCAAGAACCGGCGTCGATGCAGCAAATGCTGCTGCTGATGCGAGCAAAACCATTCTGATGTTCATTTACCAATCCATTCCTTTGTCGATCGGGGCTGACGTCTCATCGGGTAGTCAATTCGAAGCCGGCCCAGTTTGAACAGCCATCTCGGCGTGCGGATCGATCGAACCGCCAAACCGTCATCACATAGAAGCCTCAATCAAGCAATTCGAGATACATGCGCGGTGGGTCGGCGAGAGCAACTTTCGCTACGGACGTGATTTTTATACAACAATTTCAAAAAATTACGCGAAAAAAAACGCACAAAGCAGCCCCGCGAGGGAACCTCCCTCGCAAGCCGCAAACGCTATGCGCCAATGTCAAATTCTCCACCGTTCGACCCCCGCCGAACACAATGGTGAAGCACATAAACTCTACCGCCGACTGTTCAACCTATACAAGGTAGCGGTGTAGAACATGGTGTCCTGATTTCGATACCAATGAGTCAAAATGATGACATGGCGCTTATTGATGCCACACATCATAGCCTTGCAATCGTTACCAGGCTATATGTTTCTCCACCACTTTGGTGAAACTGGAGCGTTTTTTCGCGGTTTTTCCGGCTTTTTTTTGCAGTGAGGGCCACATTTTTCCGAAAGCCGCTTTCCGAGCGCCGCATTCCCGTGTGCGAGCGAATCGCGTCAAAGACCCGGATCCGGGGCGAGTACCACACGGCATATGCGACTGCCGGCCAGCGGCTCGTCGCAACCTATCGGCGATTTCAATCCTCGTTGGATTTGGCGTTCTCAAGAATCATGTAGTCGAGCGGCAGCTGCGTCGAATACTTGATCTGCTCCATCGCAAAGGCAGAGGAGACGTCGCGAATCTCGATCTTGGCGATCATCCGCTTATAGAAGGCGTCGTAGGCGGCGATATCGGGCACGACGACTCGCAGGAGATAGTCGACGTCACCGCTCATTCTGTAGAATTCGACCACCTCGGGAAATTCGGCAACCACCTCGGAAAAGCGGCGCAGCCACTCGATCGAATGGGTGGCGGTGCGAATCGATACGAAAACCGTGACCTTGGTATTGACCTTCTCCGGATCGAGAATGGCGACCCGACGCTTGATGACACCATCTTCCTCCATTTTCTGAATGCGCCGCCAGCATGGCGTCGTCGAAAGCCCCACCTTCTTGGCGAGGTCGGCAACGGCAAGGGTCGAATCTTCTTGCAGCAGACGCAGTATTTTTCGGTCGAGGCGGTCCATGCGCACGTCAGTCCTTTCGAATTATTTTCTTTGTATAACCCGATTCCGCACAACGAAAAGAATTTTTTTTCAGGAAAGCAGCGTTTTCACTCGCTCCCGCAGGACAGGAAGCAATTCTTGCTCGAACCAGGAATTGCGTTTCAGCCAGCCGCTGTTGCGCCAGCTCGGATGCGGCAACGGCAGCACCGCCGGTGACCGGCCAGACAGCAGACTGTCGCGCCACGCTCGCACCGTCTCGCTCATATTGCCTCGCCTGTCGTCAGCCATATGCCAGGACTGCGCATACTGGCCGATGACCAGCACCAGCTCGATCTGCGGCATTGCCGCAATCGCCCTTTGCCGCCAGACCGGAGCGCATTCACGGCGTGGAGGCAGGTCCGCGCCTTTGTCGTCGTAGCCGGGAAAGCAGAAGCCCATCGGCACAATGGCGAACCGGGCGCGGTCGTAAAAGCTTGCTCTGTCAACGCCGAGCCATGATCGCAACCGGTCGCCCGATGCATCGTCGAACGGCAGACCGCTCTCATGCACCCGAAGGCCGGGCGCCTGCCCGGCGATCAGGATGCGCGCGCTCGAAGAGATCACCGCCACCGGTCTGGGTTCGTGCGGCAGCCGGTGCTCAGGACCTTTCGCCGGGGTATCGCGACAGATGCGACAGGCCGCAATTTCCCGCCGCAGAGTTTCCAGCTCGGCTTCGTCGGTCATCGCTTTACTCCCATCCGACGATCCGCCCGATGAAGCGCAGCGCGTCGCCGTAACCGGATTCGTGGCGGGCACGATCACGCACATCGCGCGGCCGCTCGAAAGTCCCGGCCCACAGCCCCGCTTTCGCCCGTTTCGCCTCGATCTCTTCCTTGCCGTAACCACCATAGGAAACAGCCATGCCTCGGCGCACCATGCCGGCATTGATGTCGCCGCCCGTCGCATTCCGACAGACGACAAGCAGCCTGTCGTAGCGGTCGCGCCGGTCGCCCTGGCAAAGCGTTCCCGATGCCAGCACCATCTCCTGCAGCGCGTCCCGCGCCACGCGCCCGCAAGCCCAGGCCTTTCCCGCCCGTTCGCAGCTCTGGCTAAGCTCGGGCGCGTCAATGCCTTCGAGGCGGAAGCGCTCTCCGCCCAATGTCAGACTGTCGCCATCGGCAGCATGAAAGGCGCCTGCACGCTTGATTGTTGCTCTGTCGTTGATCTTGGCAGCAATCAGCGCCAGGAGCACCAGCAAGGCAAAAGCGGTCACGCCGTCACGAATCAGGCGCAGGCCACGTGTCACGCTTTCGCCTCCTTAAAAAACAAATCCTTGGCAAAGATGGCAAACATCTTCTTAAGAATTGCCGGTTAAGCTCTTATCCACCCAGGGGTGAAGTTTCAACGTGCACATGAGTACCGGCGTAAGCACATCGACCGACAAGATTATCGTCGACAGGTCGCGCAGCCACCGCAACAAGGCCGTTTCCAAGGCCGTGCGGCAAACGCGCGAACGCCTGCAGTCCGGTCATGCGTCCAATTCCGCCTTCGACCGTGACGTACTCAAGATGTATATAGCGTCGATGCTGCAGGGCGCGACGATCATGCCGCTCTTCGTCGTCATCATCACCGCCCTTGGCGTCTATTTCACTGAAGATACCCAATTGCTCTTCTGGGCGCTGCTGACGCTCAGCTGTCACACCGGCAACATCCTGCTCGCCCGGCGCGCGCGCCGACAGGAGATCACCTCCGAGAGCGCCCGCAAATGGCGCCGCCTGCTGCTCGCCGGCCAATTCCTGGTCGGCTGCTGCTGGGCCGTCTTCGCGCTGCAGGGCTGCGACGCCTGCGAGCCGTCGAGCTTCATTCTCTATAAGGGCGCAACTTTGCTGATTGCGCTTTCCGTCACGGCGATGTCGAACTTCATGCTGACGCCGGCCGTACTGGTCGCTTTCGCGCCAGCGGTCCTGGCGCTTGGCGCCAAGAGCGGCCTGTCGCGCGACCTCCTCGAAATCAGTCTGACCGGGCTTTTCACCACCACCCTCGTCTTCTTCAACTATATCAGTGACCGGCTCTTCAAATCGAACCTTAGGATCCTCTCCTACCAGTCGGAGAAGGACGACCTGATCGCCGAACTGGAAGTGGCGAAATCAATGTCAGATGAGGCGCGCCGCCGCGCCGAAGAGGCAAACCTCGCCAAGTCCCGCTTCCTTGCCTCCATGTCGCACGAGCTCAGGACTCCGCTCAATGCCATCCTCGGCTTCTCCGAGGTGATGTCGGCCGAAGTCATGGGACCACTCGCCAATCCGACCTACAAGGAATATGCCGGTGATATCCATCGCTCTGGCCAGCATCTGCTCGATCTCATCAACGAAATCCTCGACCTGTCGCGCATCGAGGCCGGCAAATACGAACTGAGCGAGGAAGCGATCTCGTTGCTCGATATCACCGAGGATTGCATCGGCATGGTCCAGCTGCGCGCCCGCGCCAAGAACATTGCCATTTCGGATCAATTCGAGCGGCAGTTGCCGGCTATCTGGGCCGACGAGAAGTCGATGCGCCAGGTGGTGCTCAACCTACTCTCCAATGCCGTCAAATTCACGCCGCAGGGCGGCGAAATCCACGTCAAGGTAGGCTGGACGGCCGGCGGCGGACAATACATCTCGATCAAGGACAACGGCCCCGGCATTCCCGAAGAAGAGATTCCCGTCGTCCTCTCGGCCTTCGGCCAGGGCTCGATCGCCATCAAGAGCGCCGAACAAGGCACCGGCCTCGGCCTGCCGATCGTTCAGGCGATCCTTGCCAAGCATGACGGACAGTTCCTGCTGAAATCGAGGCTGCGTGAAGGCACCGAGGTCATCGCCATCCTGCCCGCCAAGCGCGTGCTCCAGAGCCTGCCGGCCGTCGAAGAGGCTCAGGCTGTCACGCGCAAGCGCAAGAGTTTTGCCTAATGCATGTAGTCCGGAAGTTTTCGGCGGTTCCGGGATAACGACATGCATAAAACAAGGAGCTAAAGCGCGTCGCATGAATCAAGTTTCACGCGACGCGCTTTAGTTCAACTGAAAAACAGGTGCTTGCCGAGAACGAATCCGAGATAGAGGCAGCAGGCGGCGATCATGCAGGTCACCGCAAAGGAACCGAGATCCTTGGCATGTTTGCCGACGATCGAAATCTCCGGTGAAATCCGGTCGATCACTTCTTCGACGGCGGTATTCATCGCCTCCATCGAAAACAGCCCGAGGAACAGCAGCACCGCGACGACGATCTCACCGAAAGTGGCGCCCACCAGCACCAGTGCCGCCAGCGAAACGAGGAAGAAACCGAGCTCCTGGCGGAAGGCCGCCTCTTTCAGCACGCGCAGGAAACCTGCCCAGGAATAGCTGGCCGCGGCGATGAAATGTCGAAATCCGGTCTGCTTCGTCACCGCGGGCTTTGTCAAGATTGATCCCCCAGAGCATGTCGCGCAGAAGTGTGCAGCGGTTTTGCGATAACGAGATGCGTAAAACAAGGATTTAAAGCGCGGGCCAAGCGAATCTGAAAGATCGCGACGCGCTTAATGCTTGTTGCTCACGCCTGCCTGGGCAAACGTCGCCATGCCGGAATGGCAGGCAGCGGCGGCCTTGACGATGCCGGCGGCAAGCGCCGCACCAGTGCCTTCGCCAAGCCGCATGCCGAGCGCCAGAAGCGGCGTCTTGCCGAGCATCTCGATTGCGCGCAGGTGGCCGGGCTCGCTGGAGACATGGCCGATCAGGCAATGATCGAGCGCGGAGGGGTTGGCGGCTCTCAGAATCGCCGCCGCGGCAGTCGCGACATAACCGTCGATCAGCACCGGGATGCGCTCCATCCGGGCGGCAAGGATGGCACCGGCCATCGCCGCGATCTCGCGGCCGCCAAGCCGGCGCATGATCTCCAGGGGATCGTCGAGATGTTCGCTATGCAGTTCCACCGCCTTTTCCACCGCCGCGATCTTGCGCTCCAGCATCTCGCCTTCCGAACCGGTGCCGGGTCCGACCCAGTCGCGCGCCGACCCGCCGTAGAGCGCATAGTTGATCGCCGCCGCAATCGTCGTGTTGCCGATTCCCATCTCGCCGATGCAGAGCAGGTCGGTGCCGCCGGCGATCGCCTCCATGCCGAAGGCCATGGTCGCGGCGCAGTCGCGCTCGGAAAGCGCCGCCTCCTCGGTGATGTCGCCCGTGGGGTAATCGAGCGCGAGATCGAAAACTTTCAGCCCGAGATCATAGGCCACGCAGATCTGGTTGATCGCAGCTCCCCCTGCGGCAAAATTCTCGACCATCTGCTGCGTCACCGCGGGCGGAAAGGGTGTGATGCCCTGTCTGGTGACGCCGTGATTGCCGGCGAAGATCGCCACCAGCGGCCGGTTGACGGCAGGTTGACGACCTGTCCAGGCGGCAAGCCAGAAGGCAATCTCCTCGAGCCGTCCGAGCGCGCCCGGCGGCTTGGTCAGCTGCGCGTCGCGTTCGCGTGCGGTCACCAGTGCGCGGGCATCCGGCCCAGGCAGGTCCCGGAGCAGGGTACGGAAATCGTCGAAGGGCAGGCCTGAAACGCTCATCGGTGCGTATTCCTATGAATCGGCTATTCTTGTTTTTTTGACGCAAATCAGCTTCTTTGCGGTGGCTCTCTCTTAAAGCCGGCGGACGAAGCGAACAACATCAAAAGCGCCGCAGCCCCTCCGGCAGAACGAAACAGAATGAAGATCAAGGATTATGCGGTCGATACCGCCCGCGCCGTCGCCTTTCTGAGCCGCCTTCCGATGCCGCCAGCCCTGTTCAAAGGCTATGACGGCAGCCTCGGCCGCCTGGTGCGCGCCTTTCCCCTCGCGGGCCTGATCATTGGCTTCTTCCCGGCGCTCGCCCTCTTGCTTCTTTCAGGCTCGCGCGCCGACCCGCTGATGGCGGCGCTGCTCGCGCTTTCCGTCCAGGCTCTTGCCACCGGCGCGCTGCACGAAGACGGCTTGGCCGATACGGCCGACGGTATCGGCGGCGGCAGGAGCCGCGAACAGAGCCTCATCATCATGAAGGACAGCCGGATCGGCACCTATGGCGCGATAGCGCTGATTCTTTCCTTCGCGCTCCGTGCGGCCGCACTCGCCGCCGTTGTCCGCCAGTCCTCGCCACTCGCTGCAGCGCTTGCCGTTGCCGCCGTCGCAGCGCTCAGCCGTGGCGCTATCGCCTGGCATTGGCAACGGCTGCCGCCGGCAAAGGCCGATGGCGTGGCCGCCTCGACCGGCCAGCCGAATGAGGCGGCGATGCATTTTGCGCTCGTCTCGGCCGGTCTGCTTGCGGCACTTCTGATCTGGCCGGCATTCGGCCTGCGACCGCTCGTCGCCAGCTTGCTCGCCACCGGTTTCGCAGGATTCGCCTTCACCGCCATCATCCGCCGCAGGCTTGCCGGCCACACCGGCGATACGCTGGGCGCGACACAGCAGATTTGCGAAATAGCCATCCTTTGCGCCCTTGCCGCAGCTCTTTGAAACTCCGATATATCAGCCATGCAAACACCCTGCATTCACGTCTGCTCCATGGTTTCAGCCACCGGTTTCTGCGCCGGCTGCGGCCGCACTCTTCAGGAAATCGGTGGCTGGATGAACTATACCGATGCCGAACGACGGGGGATCATGGCGCAGCTGGTGGCAAGGCTTTCAGGTACCGTCCCGGCTTTGAACCGGGCGGGATCAAACGTCGCCGGCGGGCCGGAGCGGCCTTTATGATCCGTTTCATCCTCTTGCTCCTCGTCATCGTCATTGGCCTCGCCGTGCTGATCGTCAACAATGACAGCGGCCGCATCCTCGGCCTGCAGAGCGATGAATTCGGCCGCTTCATCTATCTCCTGCCGATCGCGCTGATGCTGTCGGCCGGCATTTGGGGTAGCCGACAAAATGTCGGTGAAACCATGCGCCAGTTGATGATCTGGTTCGTCATCATCCTGGCGCTCGCAACCGTCTACCTCTATCGCCAGGAAGCGCTCGGCGTCGGCAACCGGCTGCTTGCCGGCCTCATTCCCGGCCGTGCCGTCGTCGTCACGACGAGCCAAGGCGGCCAGGAAGTCATCCTGCACAAGCTGCTGAACGGCCATTTCGAAGCCGATGTCGGTGTGAATGGCCAGACCGTCGAAATGCTCGTCGATACCGGCGCCAGCATGGTGGCGCTCTCGCATGAAGATGCCGCAAGAATCGGTATCGACCTCTCCCGCCTCACCTATTCCATGACCGTCATGACCGCCAACGGTCGCAGCCGCGCCGCCCCCGTCACGCTCGACCAAGTGGCGATCGGTCCGATCGTCCGCAACAATGTCGCAGCCAGCGTCGCCGAGGACGGCCGGCTTGACCAGAGCCTGCTCGGCATGAGCTTCCTGGAAACGCTGGGCTCCTTGCAGATGCAGACGGACGAATTGCGCATGCGGGATTGATCCGGCAGAACAAGTCATGCCCCCGATCCGCTCTCGGCCGGCTCTCCATTGGGAATACCGACCGCAAGTCGCCGGTCGACAAAAGCTGTAAAAAACGCTGCCGATAAGGCAAGTGACGCCGATGTCAGCAACAACGCGAACAGTGTCGACACTGCGCCTGCCTCCCGGAGAAACAGCCCGGCGATCGAAGCGATCAGGGCGGCGCCGGCGATCGACATGGCTGCGGCAAGGCCCGCAGCGGTGCCGGCGAAATGGCCGCGAACCGACATCACGCCAAGATTGGCGGCCGGAAAGGTCAAGCCATTGCCGATGCCGATGAACATACAGGGTCCGAAAAATCCCAGGACATGCGTGATGCCCGAGATCGACAGGACCAGCCCCAGCAGCAGCCCCATGCACGTCGATAAACGCGCAATGACGAGCGTGGTGCTGAGCGATTTCCTCGTCAATCGGCCAGCGAGATAACTGCCCAGAATGAATCCCGCCGGAACCATTCCCATGAGGAAGCCCAGTTTCGCGCTCGATCCGCCGAGCGAGGAACTGACGGCCAGGGATGCGCCTCCAAGAAAGATATAGAGAGTGCCGGTGGAGCAGGCCATGCACAGCGTATAGGCCCAAAACCGCGCCGAACCGAGAAGCTGCCGGTAGGACGCAAGGTAATTGCCTTTCGGTCTCGACGCGAGCCCGGCTGTTTCTTTCAGTTCGCGCATGGATATGGCGAGGACGGCTGCGCCTATCAGCGCAAGAGCGACGAAGATCGCCCGCCATCCGAACGCTTCGTCCAGAATGCCGCCGACACTCGGGCCGAGCATCGGCGCAATAGCCCATCCCATGGCGGCGTAGCCGATCCTGTTGGCGGCCCCGCGCTCGCCAGCCGTCTCCTTGATGGCGACGAGAGCAACGCAGAAGCAGGCGGCGATCGACGCCTGCATCACACGAAACAACAGGAAGATGGCGATATCGGGCGCCAGCGCGCAGCCGATCGACGCGACGATGAAAATGGAAACGGCGATCAGCGCGACCGGCCGGCGCCCATAGCGATCGGACATCGTGCCGGCGACAATTTCCGTCAAGGCATTGATGATCGCATAGCCCGCGACCGAAAGATTGACGAGCGCGAAGTCGGCCTGGAACGTGGCGGCGATATCTGGCAGCGCCGGCAGACATATATTGATCGGCAATACCGAGAGCGCCGTCAGCAGGAGAAGGATCGCACGTCGGGGCGTCGCGGTCGAAATCGCAGCCGCTTCTTCGGTGAGGCGGCTACCGGAAGTCTGCGCAGAATTGTCGCGTGACATGGTCTCGTCCATGGTGTGAGGGAGATTGTGGGAATCTGACGAGGCGCAGCGCAAATTCAGGGCACAAAAAAAGCCCCGTCAGGAGCTTGATTTACCGCGCATGGGGCTGATCGCCGGATGGTTACACCATCCTGCCCATGCGCCCTATCACCACCGCAAGAACCATCGCGATCTTCATGGCCGTTACTGCTAGACAGAAATTTCAACATCGTCAACGTGCGGTTTCAATGCTCGTTGAAGATGCAAGCCGAAGAGCCCGCGCCGGCGCGATGCGGCTTTTCACGCTCTTTGCTTATGGCGTCCCAGTCTCAAAACTCGCCCCGATCTGGAGCTGCAACGTGCTGGTGACGCTGGCGATCGGCGCAGTCTTTCTCGGCGAAGCCTCCGAGCTCAACATGGCGCGGCTCGCAGCCGGCATCGTTTTCATCCTGTCGGGCGCCCTGCTCGTCAGCAGTGTCTGACAGCAATTGCGGCTGGATCGCCTTTATTGATATCCTGCCTTCGCGCAAATGCCGGAGCCCGACATGACCCCACGACAACTGAAGACTTTCCTTGCCGTGATGCGGCACGGAAACCTCACGCGCGCCGCCGCAGAGGTCAATCTCGCTCAGTCGAGCCTCAGTGACCAGATCCAGGCGCTCGAAGAGGAGATGGGCGTTGAACTCTTCCTCCGCTCCCGGCAGGGCGTCGCTCCCACACCGGCAGGCATGGCACTGAAGGCCTATGCGGAAGAGATCCTGGCGCTGAACGACGAGGCGCAGACCGCCGTCCGCGTTGCCGCCGACATTTCCGAATCCTCTGTCACCCTGGGCACGCTCGAAACCATTGCCGCTGAAAGGCTGGCGCCCTGGCTCTCCCTCCTCCGTCGGCAAAATCCCGATCTCGGTCTCAAGCTCAAGGTCGGCGGCAGTGGCGAGTTGCATGCGAAATTACAGCATGGCTCAGTTGATATCGTCTTCACCTTCGATCGCGGCCAGCAGGACGAGCGCTTCGTGACACGCCGCATCGCCAGCGAGCCGCTGGTGCTGATTGCCGCCGGCAGATCGCAAACCCCGCCGCCGGAAAACCTCGCAGCCCTACGCAGCGCCCCGTTCATCGCAACCGCGGCCGGCTGCATCTATCGCCACCTGCTCGATACCGCCTTTGCCGAAGCGGGTTTAGGTGCGCCGGCCATTGTCGCAGAAGCCGACAGCATCGCAACGATCATCCGGCTCGTGGCATCAGGCGCCGGCCACGGCCTGGTCCCGAGCCTTGCGGTGGGGCCGTCCATTGCGCGCGGCGATGTCGTCGAACTGCCATGGCCCGGCCGACCGCTGGCAGCCTCGCTGGTGATGATGTGGCGACGCCGGCGCGTCCAGCCGCCGCAGATCTCTTTCCTTCTGCAATCGGCCAGCGAACATCTTTCGCCGATCAGACCAGCCGATGCCCGCCTTCGACATGCAGGGTAGTTCCCGTGGTGAAGCCATTGCCGATCAGGAAGCGGATCGCATCGGCGATATCCTCGGGCTGCCCAACCCGCCCAGCCGGCAGGCGCTGCGCCATCGCATCCAGCCGCGCCTGCTTGGCGTCACCGGCAACGAAGCTCCAGATCGGCGTGTCCACCCAGCCGGGCGAGACCGCATTGACGCGGATCGGCGCCAGTTCGACGGCAAGCGCCCTGACCAGGCCTTCGAGTGCCGCGTTGACGGCCGCGACCACCGATCCGCGCGCGAGCGGCCGATAGGCGGCAATACCTGAGGTGTAGGTGATCGAACCTGAGGACGGGAGTCGGGAGGCGCCATATTTCGCCAGCAGCAGCGGCCCGAAGAACTTGCTCTGGACCACCTTTTGCGCGGCCGCCAGCTCGAGCGACGACAGCAGCTGATAGGCTCCTTCGATTTCCGCCGCCGTGCTGACGATATGATCGACCGGTCCACTCTCCCGAAACAGCGCCGCGACCTCCTCCTCCTGGCCCAGGTCGACGATATGCGTTCCGAGTTTCGGGTGGTCGCCGAGATGACGGCAAGCTGCCGCAAGCTTCTCCTGACCGCGCCCGGCAATCGTCACCGACGCCCCCTCATCGAGCAGACGCCGGGCAAGCGCAAGCCCCATGCCGGAACTGCCGCCGACAATTATCACCTTCTGACCTTCGATGTTCATAACAGCTGTCTCGCCTCTCCATTGGGATGAGACAGCAGATGCCTTCGCCGGACGCGAAAGAAAAACGGAAGAAGCCGATAGCACAATCGGCTTCTCCGATCATCGACGTTCAAGCGGTCAGTTGCGCAGTCGGTATCCGGTCTTGAAGATCCAGCCGAGCGTTGCCAGGCAGATAGCCAGGAACACGGTGATCATCGCCAAGCTGATCGCCGGGTTGACATCAGCGATGCCGTAAAAGCTCCAGCGGAAGCCGCTGACGAGGTAAAGCACCGGGTTGAAGTGGCTGACCGCCTGCCAGAAAGGCGGCAGCATGCTGACGGAATAGAAGCTGCCGCCGAGGAAGGTCAGCGGCGGCACCACGAGCATGGGAATGAGGTTCAGCTGCTCGAAATTGCCGGCCCAGATGCCGATCATGAAGCCGAACAGGCTGAAAGTGACCGCGGTCAGCAGGAAGAACAGGATCATCATGAAGGGATGTTGGATCCTGACGTCGACGAAGAGATTGGCGGTCAAGAGAATGATGACGCCGATGATGACGCCCTTGGTCGCCGCCGCCCCGACATAACCGAGCAGGATCTCCGTCATCGCCACGGGCGCCGACAGCACCTCATAGATCGTGCCGGTGAATTTCGGGAAGTAGATGCCGAAGGAGCCGTTGCTGATGCACTGGCCGAGCAGCGTCAGCATGATGAGGCCCGGCGTGATGAAAGCACCGTAGGATACGCCCTCCACTTCCTGGATGCGCGAACCGACTGCCGCCCCGAAGACGATGAAATAAAGCGAGGTCGAGATGACAGGCGAGATGACGCTCTGCAGCAGCGTGCGGCGCGTGCGCGCCATCTCGAAGAAATAGATCGATTTGACCGCTTCGAAGTTCATTTGCTCGCTCCCACCAGCGCCACGAAGATATCTTCGAGCGAACTCTGCCGCGTCGAGAGATCCTTGAAATGGATATTGTTCTCGCCGAGCCGGGTCAGCAGCGTCGCGATGCTTTCCTGCTCGTTATCGGCGTCGAAATCATAAGTCAGGCGGCTTCCGTCCGCTTCGAGAGTGAGGCCATTGCCGGCAAAGCAGTCTGGCAGCCGGCTCAGCGGTTCCGCCAGATCGAGAATGAGCTGCTTGCGGCCGAGCTTGGCCATCAACGCCGCCTTTTCCTCGACGAGCAGCAGCTCGCCGCCGTTGATGACGCCGACGCGGTCGGCGATTTCCTCGGCCTCTTCGATATAATGGGTCGTCAGGATGATGGTGACGCCCGAAGTCCGGAGTTCTTCGACGACGTGCCACATGTCCTTGCGCAGCGTCACGTCGACGCCGGCAGTCGGCTCGTCGAGGAAAAGAATATCCGGCTCATGCGAAAGCGCCTTGGCGATCAGCACCCGTCGTTTCATGCCGCCGGAGAGCTGACGCAGCATATTGTCCTTCTTGTCCCAAAGCGAAAGCGCCCGCAGCACCTTCTCGATATGCGCTGGATTGGCCTTCTTGCCATGCAACCCGCGAGAAAAGCTCACTGTGTTGAACACTGTCTCGAACTGATCGGTCGTCAGTTCCTGCGGCACCAGTCCGATCATCGAGCGGGTCGCGCGGAAATCCTTTACGACGTCCTGGCCGGCCACCAGCACGCGGCCGCCGCTCGGATTGGCGATGCCGCAGATGATTGAGATCAGGGTCGTCTTGCCGGCGCCGTTCGGCCCGAGCAGAGCCAGGATCTCGCCCTTCTCGACATCGAGGTTGATGCCCTTCAGGGCCTCGAACCCGTTGGCATAAGTCTTGGTCAGGTTCTGAACGGAAATAATGGGGGTCATGCAGGACTCTTGCGGATGCTCGAAAGTATTTCGGCCCGCTATATAGTCCCTCTGTGACGCTTTGACATCCTTCGGGAACATGAACACTGCATTCACGCCTCGCCAACACCGTCACTTTCGTCAAGCCGCTGGGCAAACGGATTGGCCCAAGTGAGCATTCCGATCTGGGCCCGCAGCGAGACGGCACAACGATCGGCCCTCATCGTGAGGTGCGTCGGCCAAAGGCCGAGGCCTCTAAGGACGAGGGCGGGTGGGAAGCAGTGGATGCTCCCCCTCACAACTCATCATAATTGAACCAATCAAAATCCGCCGTCTTCCCACGCCCCGACGTATCGAAGGCGAAGACGCCGGCAAAAGCACCGGTAAAGGAGCCGTGCTCACCGCGACCGCCCTCGTCGGAAATCACGCCGGCGTCCAGGAGAGGGCCGATCCGTTGCCATGCGCCCTTGCCTTCCGTCTGCCAGAAGAATTGCAGGTCATTTTCGCGGATTTCCATCGCAAGCTGGACACGGCCCTCGGCCGGGATCGTTACTCCGCTTTCGGCGGGAAAGCTGAGGCGGCCGTTCGGGTAGTCGCCGTTGCAGGAGAGGATGGTCACGCAGCGGCCGAGCGTTTCGTGCAGCGTCACGGCAATCGCGTGGAACTTGTGGCGATTGTAGTAATGCGTCAGCCCCGCCACCTGCTGATAGGTGTCGGGCGAAAATTCGATCACGGTCTCGGCGCGGAAACTATGATGTTCCTGCCGGCGCGCGACCAGCGACTGCTCGAACCAGGAGCCTATGCTTTCGCGACCGATCAGCCTGAGATGGCCGGGACGGTCCGTCAGATTGAAGATGCGCTGGGGTTCGGGCGTGCGCAGCCACTGGAAATCGGCCGGCAGCTTGTCCCCATCGAAACTGTACTCGCTGCGTATCGGCTTCTCCACCGGCACTGCGCCGAAGAGACCCTGCACATCGACATCGGGCACGTAGGTGCCGTTTTCCAGATAGAGCCAATCATCGTCGCGCCAGACGCATTTCTGCAGGGACGTTTCGCGCCCCAGCGTGCAGCGCCGTTTCGGCGGCAGCGGCCGGCCGCAGAGATGGGTGTGATAGGCTTCGCCGTCTGGCGTCTCGACATATTGGCCGTGCCCTGCCCGCTGCAGCACCGCGCCCGGATGATCCTTCGAGGTGATGAGATGCATGTTCGGATGCATCTCATAGGGCCCCTCGATGCGGCGCGAACGCGCCATGGTGACGGCGTGGTCATAGCCGGTGCCGCCCTCGGCGGTCGTCAGATAATACCAGCCGTTCTTCTTGAAGAGATGCGGCCCTTCCACGAGGCCGAGCGGGCTGCCGGCGAAGATGTTTTTGATCGGCCCCTTCAGCGCCTTGGTCGCCGGATCCCATTCCTGCAGCAGGATGCCGTCGAAAGCCGGCGATTTCGGCGAGCCGCCGAAGCTCTGGGTCCGGTGGTTCCACTGCATGTTGACGAACCATTTGCGGCCGTCATCGTCGTGGAAAAGCGAGGGATCGAAGCCGGAGGAATTCACATAGACCGGCTCGGACCATTCGCCCTCGATCGAAGACGACGTCACGATGTAATTATGTGCATCCTTGAAATTGCCGTCGAAGCGCTTGACGTCAGTATAAACAAGCCAGAACTGCCCGTCGGCATAGGAAAGACACGGCGCCCAGATGCCGCAACTATCGGGATTGCCGCGCATGTCGAGCTGCGAGGCACGCTCCAGCGGCCGGCGCACCAGCGTCCAGTTCACCAGGTCCCGCGAATGATGGATCTGCACACCCGGATACCATTCGAAGGTGGAGGTGGCGATGTAATAATCGTCGCCGACGCGGCAGATCGACGGATCGGGATTGAACCCGGGCAGGATGGGATTACGGATCATGGACGGCCTCCTCCTAGATTATTGCGGTACGTACGTCAGAACGTGCGGTTCAGCTCGCCTCCCCACCCTCATCTCTGTGCCCTTAGGGCTTTGCCCAAGGGATGTCACAGAAATCCAGCCGGCCTAAGTCCTTGGGCCGGAAAGACCCTTCTCACCGCGCAGACGCGCGGTGTCTGGATTCCTGTGACGAGCACAGGAATGAGGGAGCAACAAATGTGCTCCCTGCCTTCATTCCCGCTCCGCCGACTTCGCCCAGAGGTTGATATCGGCCTCCTTGGCATAGACATCGATCTCCTTCAGATCCTCGGCCGAGAACTCGATATTATCCAGCGCTTTGACGCAATCGACGATCTGCGACGAGCGGCTGGCGCCGATCAGCGCCGAGGTCACGCGTCCGCCGCGCAGCACCCAGGCTATCGCCATCTGCGCCAGCGTCTGGCCACGCCTTTCGGCAATCTCGTTGAGCCTGCTGATATTGTCGATGATCGAGGGGCGGATGAAATCGCGCTTCAGGAAATGGTTCTGAGCTGCCCGGCTGTCGGCCGGAATACCGCCGAGATACTTCGTCGTCAGCATGCCCTGGGCGAGCGGCGAGAACACGATCGAACCCATGCCGATGTCATCGAGCGTATCGAGCAGCCTATCATCCTCGACCCAGCGGTTGAGCATTGAATAACTCGGCTGATGGATCAGGCAGGGCGTGCCGAGGTCCTTGAGGATGGCGGCTGCTTCGCGGGTGCGCTGCGAATTATAGGAGGAGATCCCGACATAGAGCGCCCGGCCGGAGCGGACGATATGGTCGAGCGCGCCGCAGGTCTCTTCCAGCGGCGTTTCCGGGTCGAAGCGATGCGAATAGAAGATGTCGACATAGTCGAGGCCCATGCGCTTCAAGCTCTGGTCGCAGGAGGCGACCAGGTACTTGCGGCTGCCCCATTCGCCATAGGGACCAGGCCACATATCGTAGCCGGCCTTCGAGGAGATGATCAGCTCGTCGCGAAGCCCGGAGAATTCGGTGCGCAGGATCTCGCCGAAGGCAGCCTCTGCGCTGCCGGGAGGCGGGCCGTAATTGTTGGCGAGATCGAAATGGGTGATGCCGAGGTCGAAGGCCGTGCGGCACATGTCGATCTTCCGGTCATGCGGCGTATCACCGCCGAAATTGTGCCAGAGGCCGAGGGAGACGGCCGGAAGCTTCAGGCCGGAGCGGCCCGTGCGGTTATATTTCATTTTTGAATAACGGTCTGCTGCCGGTTGCCAGCTCATGGAAGTCTCCTTAATCGAATATCAGCGTCCTCATCATGCAACGTCTTCGGCTCACGAAAACGCCGACGCCTACCCCCTGTCTGCCTGCCGGCACCTTCTCCCCGCGAGCGGAGAGAAGGGAAATGCCACAGCCTGTCCTTCCCCACCACCTCTCACATGGCGCGTCCCTCACCCGTTTAGGCGGAAAGGGTTAGGGTGAGGGGCAACCATCGGCAAAAACCGGATCGTGAGGCCGACATGATGAAACAAATGGAGCAAGCGCGCCAATACGGCAAGCGCAGGCGCGCTTTCTCCGCTACCTCAACAGCGCCTGCGCCTCTTCGATGCCAAGCGCCGCTGGCTGGGTGCAAGTCGTCGTCAGCTCGATAAAACGATCCTCCTCGCCTGATTTCAGGATCGAGGTCATGACGTCGACGCCGTGCAGAGTGCGGTCAAGCGAGCAGCGCGCGTCGCGGCCTTCGATCAGCGACATTGCCATATCGGCAAGGCCAGCCGTGCGGTAATTGGCCCGCGAGCCGCTCGGACTTTCCTGGTTGATCTTGCCGAAGGGGTGCTCCCAGGGCTCGAGCGGCTTGATGTCCTTGTCGCGACCGCTGGCCTCTACGGTGCCGCCGAAGAAGTTCGGGTCCGGTACGTAGAGAGAGCCGTCGGTGCCGTAGAGTTCCATATTCGCATGGCGATGCGACCACACATCCCAGCTTGCCGACAGCGTCACCGTGGCGCCGCTGACGAATTCGAGCAGCGCCTGGATCGTCGTCGGCGTTTTGACCGGGATGATTTCGCCGTGGCGCGGCTGGCTGGTGATCGTCCGGGTCGCCGATGCCATCGAGGTCATGGCGCCGACGCGCTTCACTGGGCCGATCAGGTTGATCAGATTGGCGATGTAATAAGGACCGAGATCCAGGATCGGGCCGCCGCCCGGCAGGAAGAAGAAATCCGGGTTCGGATGCCACATCTCCATACCGGGGCTCATGACATAGCAGGCTCCCGAGGTCACCCGGCCGATGCCGCCATCGTCGATGAACTTGCGGGCGAGCTGATGGGCGCCGCCGAGGAAAGTGTCCGGCGCGCAGCCGACGGCAAGGTTCTTCGCCTTGGCGATGCGGCGAAGCTCTTCGCCCTGCTCCAGCGAAAGCACCAGCGGCTTTTCCGAATAGACGTGTTTGCCGGCTTCGAGGATCGCCTTCGACACCGGAAAATGCGCATCCGGGATCGTCAAGTTGACGACGACGTCGATCTCGTCATTGGCGAGAAGCTCGTCGATCGTCTGTGACTTGACGCCATATTCCTTGGCGCGGGCCTCGGCGGCCCGCACGTTGATATCGGCGCAGGCCAGCACCTTCAGCCCCTTGAAGAGCGGTGCCAGCGAGAAGTAGGTGGTGGAGATGTTGCCGCATCCGATGATGCCAACGCCAAGTTCCCTGGTCATGATTTGCCTCAATAAGTCTGGAAGGATGCAATCGAACGGCTGATGTTGCGGTCGATGTCTTTCGGATTGTCATGTTCGACGACGAAGTGCTTCGCCTTGGTGCCGCGCAGTGTGGCAATCAGCTTGGCCCATTCGACCTTGCCGTGGCCGACATCGGCCCAGCCGTCTTCATCCGTCGCTTCACCGGCCGGCGCGATGTCCTTGACGTGGACTGCGGTAATGCGCGAGCCGAGCGTGTCGATCCAGGCAAAGGGATCGGCGCCGCCCCGGATAACCCAGGCAATATCGGCTTCCCAGGAAATGTCGGGCGCGCCTTCGAAGATGCGCTCGATCGGCAGCGAGCCGTCAGCCAGCTTGACGAATTCGAAATCATGATTGTGCCAGCCGAACTCGTAGCCGGCATCCTTATAGGGCTTGCTCATTTCCTGTAGACGCTTGCCGAAGGCGAGCCAACCGGCTCCGTCCGAGGGGCGCTGGTCGGCCGCCAGATGCGGGGCATAGATCGAATCCATGCCGAGTATCCTAGCGATGTTGAGCGACTTCTGGACTTCCTTCTCCAGAAAGTCGGGACTGAAGTGTCCGCTCGCCATCACCAGGCCGTTCTTGTCGAGATCGGCGCGAAGGCTCTTCAGTCCCGCATCGTCGAGATCGGCATAGATGCCGCCGAACCCCTCGACCTCCGCATAGCCTGATTTGCCGAGCTTTTCGAAAATCACAGAATAGGGCTGGAAGTTGCGCGCACTGTAGAGCTGGTAGCTGAGTTTCGTCATCTTATTCTCCTTGGGCCTCGTGCCCATTTCTTGGAAGGATCAATCCGCCGATTGGCAGGAATGCAGGTCGTAGAAGCGGAATTCCGGCGGCTTGCCACGTTCGAGCTGATGTGCCGGGGTGAAGGTGATACGACGGCTCTCGCCTGCTGCAAGGTCGAAGGCGTTGTCGGAATATTTGCCGTCCGTCTCGCTTTCGATCATCACGAAGAGCGCAAGTCCCCTGGCGGTGACACTGATGTCGACGACGCCGCTCGCCTCGACATATTCATGGGTGACGGTCAGGCCCGAGGGTTCCAGCTCCAGCGCCTTATAGGTGCCGTTGACATGGTGCCCCCCGCCGCCCATGCCGTTCGACGCGGTGAAATGCCAGGCAAGCAGCGTTCCCTCGGCAATCTCGGACACGTCGATGGTCGCAGCCGTCACCGCCGCGTCCGGCGAACACAGGGCTTGCACGTCTTTCAGGTGCTTCCGCTCGCCCTTCATCGTCAGAAGCGAGATCGAAAGATCGACGCTGACATCGTTGAGCGTGTCATTGACCAGCGAGAAGCGGATCGTCTTGCCGTCGTCGGCGGGAATGGCCGCGACCGCCACCGGCTGGAAGAAGCGTTTCACCAGGTAATGCATCGCCTTCCAGCGCCCGCCATAGTCGAGGCTCGACCATGAGGCGACAGGCCAGGTATCGTTAAGCTGCCAGTAGATCGTGCCCATGCAATGGGGCTTCAGCGACCGCCAATATTCCACCGCGGTCTTGATCGCCAATCCCTGTTGAATCTGGCTGAGATAGACGAAGTTCGGGAAATCCTTGGGGAAGCGGAAATAGCGGAACATCGTGCCGGCGATGCGCTCGTTGCCGCCCGCATTCTTCTGGTGCAGCTCCATGACGGGGGAAGCGACGTTCATGTCCTTCTCCTCGGCATAGGTTCTGATGACGGGCAGCGAGGTATAGGACTGGAAGCCGAATTCCGAGCAGAAGCGCGGCCGCACCGTACGGTAATTGTCGAACGATTTGTTCTCGTGCCAGACCGACCAGTAATGCATGTCGCCGGAGCCGTCGGCATGCCAGGCATCGCCGAAATCGAGATAGCCTGATGCCGGGCTCGACGGCCACCAGAGCGCCCCCGGCAGCGCCTTCTTCACCGCCTGTTCGATCGTCCGGTTGAGGCGGTCGTAGGAGACGAGGTAGCGGTCGCGGTCCTTCCGCGATTCCTCGAACCATGTCAGCGCGCCCACCAGTTCGTTATCGCCGCACCAGAGCGCGATCGAAGGATGCGAAGAGAGCCGGCGCACCTGGTAATCCACCTCGATCGCCACATTGCCAAGGAAGTCTTCGGTCGAGGGATAGAGGTTGCAGGCGAACATGAAGTCCTGCCAGACCATGAGGCCCAGCCGGTCGCAGAGATCGTAGAAATAGTCCTGCTCGTAGAAACCACCGCCCCAGACGCGGATCATGTTCATGTTGGCCGCTTTGGCCGATTGCAGTAGGTCCTCGGTCTTTTCGGGCGAAGACAGCGAGAACAGCGCATCGGCCGGAATCCAGTTGGCGCCCCGGCAGAAGACCTCGCGGCCGTTGACCTTGAAAGCGAAACGGCTGCCCGCCGCATCCGGCGTGGTGATCAGTTCGATGGTGCGAAGGCCGAGCTGCTTCGTCACCACCTCGTCGGACAATTCGACGGAGAGCGTATAGAGCGCCTGTTCGCCATTACCGGAGGGCCACCAGAGACGCGGATTGTCGATATGGAAGAGGTGGTGGACATCCGTCTCGCCCTTGACACCGACATCGAGACGGATGCGCTCGCCGTCAAGATCGAAATAGACCTGGGCGATGCCAGCATGCTTGGCAAACAGGCTCGCCGTCACCATGAGGTCGACCGAGCCGTCATTATTGTGGATCTGGCGGGTGACGACATGTTCGATGCGCGCCGTCTCGATCTTTTTCAGCGCGATCGTGCCGTAGAGCCCAAGCGGCGCGATGGCGATGTTCCAGTCCCAACCGAAATGGCATTGCGGCTTGCGCAGCATGTTGCCGTCGGGGATCGGCGAATTGCCGGTGCTGTAGGGAATGTAGAAGGGCTGCTTTTTCTGCCGTTCGGCGCCGACGCCGGGATTAGAGGCAAAGACGATGCGGATCGAGTTGTCGCCCGCTTTCAGCATGCTGGAAACATCAGGCCGGTAGCGGCGGAAGCTGTTGTCGGCTTCGAGCACCAGAAAGCCATTGACATAGACGCTGGCGACCGTGTCGAGATAGTCGATATCGAGATACCAGTCGCCCTCGACCTCCTGCAGCGTGAAGCTGCGCTCTACCGTCCATTCGCGCTGGGCAACCCACTGCACCTTCTCCTCGTTCCGGCCGAAATAGGGATCGGGGATCAGCCCTGCCCTATGCAGCGCCGTGTGCACGTCGCCGGGCAAGGTGATTGCGCTCTTGATCCCGCCATCAACAGATGTGAGCTGCCACGAACCGCAAAGGTCGATGCTGGAGAGGGTCGATTGTTGCGTCACGATATCATTTCCGATTTACGATTCTAGAAGAAGCGGCGCGTGCGCCGCTGCCCTGCCGCCTTGTCGTTCGCAAGGGGCGCTTCACCTCTCCTCCCTCATTCCTGTCCTCGGGCTTGACCCGAGGGATGTCACAGGAATCCAGTGCGCCCAAGTCTTTGGGCGCGGGAGACACTTCACTCGAAAGAGAGCCTGTGACATCCCTTGGGCGAAGCCGGAAGGCCACAGCAATGAGGGAGCATGGAGCACTGGTCGAACTCATACAAATAGCCTTGCAGCCAAACAGAAAGCAGACGGCACCATCTCCGACCCCGCCCGCGAAAATCTCCCTAAAGACGCAACTCACTCTCGGCGTCGAACACCGAAGCCAGCGCCATGTCGAAGCTCAGCTTTACCTTGGCCCCGACATCAAAGCGGCGTGCGCCGTTGACGCGGACCGACATCGTATGACCGGCATGTTTCAGCCACAGAAGATTGTCCGCCCCCATCGGTTCCTCGATATCGACGGTAGCGTCATGTTCTTCGCCGCCGGCATTCTCATTGACCTTGATGTGTTCGGGGCGGACGCCGAGCACCACCTTGCGGCCAGGCTGCAGCGTCTCGTTGGCGTCGTAGGCGGCGAGCGAGAAATTGACGCCGTTAGCGGTAAAGGCGATGCCGTCACCTGTTTTGACCAGTTCGCCGCGCAGGAAATTCATCGACGGCGAACCGATGAAGCCGGCGACGAAGAGATTGCGCGGCCGGTTGTAGATCGTCGTCGGATCGTCGAGCTGCTGGATGATGCCGCTCTTCATGATGGCGATGCGATCAGCCAGCGTCAGCGCCTCGATCTGGTCGTGCGTCACATAGATCATCGTATTCTGCAGCGACTGGTGCAGGCGCTTGATTTCGACGCGTAGTTCCGAACGCAGCTTGGCGTCGAGGTTGGACAGCGGCTCGTCGAACAGGAAGACGTCGACATCGCGCACCAGCGCCCGGCCGATTGCCACGCGCTGGCGCTGGCCGCCGGATAGTTCGGCCGGCTTGCGCTTCAAAAGCGGCTGGATCTGCAGGATCTCGGCCGCGCGCGCGACGCGCTTGTCGATCTCGGCCTGCGGCACCTTGGCGACGCGAAGGCCGAAGGAGAGGTTCTTCTCGACCGTCATCTGCGGATAGAGCGCGTAGGACTGGAAGACCATGCCGATGCCGCGGTCCTTCGGCTCTTCCCAGGTGACGTTCTTGCCCTTGATGAAGATCTGCCCTTCCGAAGCGTCGAGCAGGCCGGCGATGCAATTGAGCAAGGTCGACTTGCCGCAGCCGGACGATCCGAGCAGCACCAGGAATTCGCCATCGTTGATGTCGAGGTTGAGATCCTTCAGCACACTGACGGCGCCGAAATTCAGCGACAGATCCCTGATCGAGACGCTCGAATTGGAGACAGTTGAATTCATGTTCATGTGATCACCCCTTCACTGCGCCTGCGGCAATGCCGCGAACGAAAAGCCGTCCGGAGACGAAATAGACGATCAGCGGCACCAGGCCCGTGAGGATCGTCGCTGCCATGTTGACATTGTATTCCTTCACGCCCTGGACGGAATTGACGATGTTGTTGAGCTGCACGGTCATCGGATAGGTATCCGGCCGGGTGAAGACCACGCCGAACAGGAAGTCATTCCAGATGCCTGTGACCTGCAAGATCATGGCGACGACGAAGATCGGCAGCGACATCGGCATCATGATCTTGAGGAAGATCTGCCAGAAGCCCGCCCCGTCGACACGCGCCGCCTTGAACAGTTCCTCCGGCAGCGACACGAAGTAGTTGCGGAAGAGCAGTGTCAGGATCGGCATGCCGAAGATTGAATGCACGATGACGAGACCGGTCAGCGTGCCGTAGATGCCGATTTCACGCAGGATGATGACGATCGGATAGATCATCACCTGATAGGGAATGAAGGCCCCGATGATGAGGATCGAGAAGAATAGCTCGGAACCTTTGAACCGCCAGTTTGCCAGCGCATAGCCGTTCACCGAGGCGATCGCGATCGAGATGATCACCGACGGCACGGTGATGCGCACCGAATTCCAGAAACCGCGCGACAGGCCATCGCAGTTCAAGCCCGTGCAGGCCTCCGCCCAGGCCTTGACCCAGGGTTCGAAGGTGATCTCCATCGGCGGCGAGAAGATGTTGCCGAGACGAATTTCAGGCATACCCTTCAGTGACGTCACGACCATCACATAGAGCGGCAGCAGATAATAGAGCGCTGCAACTGTCAGCGTTCCATAGAGCATGATGTTGCGCGCTGACAGCGTCGGGCGCGGCTTCGGACCGCTCGGACCGTCGCCGAGCCTCTGTGAGACGGCGTCGAGGCCGGCAGCCGTGGTGTTGAGAGTTTCGATATCAGCCACGCTTGCGCCCTCCTCCGAACTCCAGATAGGCCCACGGAACGATGATGATCGCGACCGTGACCAGCATCATCGTCGATGCGGCGAAGCCCTGACCCAGATTCTGCGCCTGGAACATGTAATCGTAGACATATTTGGCTGGCACTTCCGATGAGATGCCGGGACCGCCCGAAGTCTGCGCCACCACGAGGTCGTAGACTTTGACGATGCCGGAGGCGATGATGACGATCGTCGTGATGAATACGGGCCGCATCATCGGAATGACGACGAGCAGGTAGGTCTTCCACATCGGGATGCCGTCGACGCGGGCCGCTTTCCAGATATCCTCGTCTATGCCGCGCAGGCCGGCAAGCATCAGACACATGACGAGGCCCGTTCCCTGCCAAAGCGCCGCAATCAGAATCCCGTAGATGACGATTTCGGGCGTATAGAGCGGATTGAAGGTGAAGCTTGTCCAGCCGAGCGATCGCACCACCGACTGGACGCCGAAGTCCGGGTTCAGAACCCACTGCCAGACGAGACCGGTCACGATGAAGGACAGCGCGAATGGGTAGAGAAAAATGGTGCGAAAAGTGTTTTCGAAACGGATCTTCTGATCCATGAGCGCGGCGAGCACAAATCCGATGACCAGGCTGAAGATCAGCGAGAGGACGCCGTAGAGCGCCAGATTTTCGATTGCAGTAACCCAGCGGGGTGCCGCCCAGAGACGGTGATACTGGTCAAAGCCGACGAAGCTCAACCGCGGGAGGAGCTTGGAATTGGTGAAGGAATAAAAGACCGTCCAGAACGTGCCGCCGACAAAGATCACCAGCGCTGTCAGGATCATCGGAATGGACGCAATCTTGGCGTTCAGATTGCGCAGTAACTTGTTTGGCCGGCCTGCTTGCGCTTGACCCGTCATGAAACCTCTCCTCAAATCGCAGCTGCGGCCGGTAGCGGCCGCTCTCACCCCCGCCCGCGGGATCCGCCGGAAGGGCCGGCAAGACCATCGAAACTTGCGGGAGGATCCGGCTCCGGGGAGCCGGATCGCACGGGCAGCGAACCTGCCGATCAGTCAGCCGAAGCGATGATCTCGGCGAAACGTTTCTGAGCGTCTTCCGGCGTCATCGACGGGTTGGCGAAGAATTCGGAGAAGAGATCTTCCTTCTGCTTCTGGCTGTCGGCCGAAAGCAGCTGGTCGGTGCCCTGAATCACGTTACCCTTCGCCAGGATGTCGAGGCCCTTCTTCATGCAGTCGTTGGCGGCGGCAAGATCGACGTCGCCGCGAACCGGCAGCGAGCCCTTCTTCAGGTTGAAGGCAACCTGGGTCTTGGGGTCGAGCAGGGTTTTGGCGAGCACGGCCTGTGCCTTGGACTTTTCCTCATCCTTCAACAGCGGGAAATAGAAGGCGTCACCACCCGTCGAGATGATTTCGTTGACGCCGAGACCCGGCAGGCAGGTATAGTCGGTGCCGGCCTTCTGACCGGCGAGCGCGAATTCGCCCTGCGCCCAGTCACCCATGATCTGACCGCCGGCCTTGCCCGTGATGACGAGGTTGGTCGCCTGGTTCCAATCCTGGACGTTACTGCCCTTGGACATGCGGCGGGCGTCGTCGGCAGCCTTGAAGACCTTGGCGATCTCGGGTCCGGCGGCGACCTCTGCATCCTTGTCCTTGAAGACCTTGTTGAACACGTCCTTGCCGGCGACCGCGACCATCAGCACGTCGAAGGCGCCTGTCGCCTGCCATGGCTGACCGCCGACAGCGAGCGGAATGATACCGGCCTTTTCGAGAGCCGGAGCGGCAGCGACGAATTCGTCCCAGTTCTTCGGAACCTCGACACCGGCCTTCTTGAATGCGGCGTTCGAAAGCCACAGCCACTGCCAGGAGTGGATGTTGACCGGAGCGCAGTAGATCTTGCCGTCGATCGTGCAGGAATCGAGCAGGCTCGACGGACGAATAATATCCTTCCAGTGCTCTGCGGTCGCGACATCGGTCAGGTCGCGCATCAGGCCAGCCTGAACCAGTTCCTCGGCCTGGCGGCCGTGGTTGAACTGGGTGGCGCCCATCGGGTCGCCGCCGGTGATGCGGCTGATCATGATCGGGCGCGCCGTGCCGCCGGAACCGGCGATAGCGCCGTCGACCCAGTGGTTGCCGGTGGCGTCGAATGCCTTTGCCAACTCGGCGACAGCAGCGGACTCGCCGCCAGACGTCCACCAATGGGTGACTTCGAGATCGGTGGCGCTGGCGCTGATCGGAAGCGCAGCGGAAGCGGCAAGCATGGCCGCCATCATACGAATTTTCATGAGTTCTCCTCCCTCACTGAAACGTTGCCGGAAAAACTTAGATCAATCGATTTCCCCACGCAACTGCCCGCCCGTAAATTTTTCTTTAAAGATCAGGATTACCACTTCTGACTGTTTCGGAAGACCGCCCCACACCCGGTGAATCGGCAGTCGGGCAGACTTTTCCGCAGGCGCTTCCTCAGATTATTACGGTGAAATTTAACGATAATTTTCAAATTGCAGTTTCGAACTCCGCATTACCTTTTTCGCACCTGCAGAAAAATCTCGTCGGAATAACCGATTCAACCTATGCGAATGATATTGCGACGCACACAAGAAAAACTGCTCGACATTTCTACTGTATCGTTACAGATTGACTTCTTCAGGGAGGCGCGATTTTGGCAGGCGGCGGGCTTACGGCGCCTGAAAAAGCCTCTATAAGCGAGACCAATTCGCGCAAGGCGGCCTACAGGGATGGAAAACAAGGGAAATTTCGGACAGGCGACATCGACGGCGGTGACGCGCGAGCGCCCGACGTTGAAGACGATCGCCTTCATGACGGGCCTCGGCGTGACGACGGTATCGCGTGCGCTGAAGGACGCGCCGGATATCGGTGCCGAAACCAAGGAGCGGGTGCGCATGGTCGCCCGCCAGCTCGGCTACCAGCCGAACCGGGCGGGTGTGCGCCTGCGCACCGGCAAGACAAACGTTATCGCCCTCGTCCTCAGCATCGATGAAGAGATCATGGGCTTCTCCAGCCAGATGGTCTTCGGCATATCCGAAGTGCTGTCCGGCACGCCTTATCATATCGTCGTGACACCGCATTCCCACAGCAAGGATCCGATGCTGCCAGTGCGCTATATCCTCGAGACTGGCTCGGCCGACGGCGTCATCATCTCGCGTATCGAGCCGGACGACCCGCGCGTGCGGCTCTTGTCCGAACGCGGCATGCCCTTTGCCACGCATGGGCGCACCGATGCAGGTCTCATCCACCCCTTCCACGATTTCGACAACGAGGCCTTCGCCCATCAGGCGGTGGAACGCCTCGTCAAACGAGGTCGGCGCCGCATCGCCCTGCTGCAGCCGCCAAGCAAGCTCACCTATTACACCCATATCCGCATCGGCTTCCAGACCGGCCTGCACGATTACGGCGCCGAAGAAGTGCCGCTGCGCGTCAATACCGACGCGCCGCTCGCCGATATCCGCGACATCATCGAAGTGATGATGCGCTCGGCCAACGCGCCTGACGGGATCGTCTGCTCGGCCGGCAGCGCCGCGATCGCCGTCAATGCCGGCATCGAGGCCGCCGGCAAGGCGCTCGGCCGCGATCTCGACATGGTCTCCAAGCAGTCGGTGCCGATCCTCAACTGGATCCGTCCCGAAATCATCACCGTCCAGGAAGACGTGCGCCAGGCCGGGCGCGAAATGGCCAAGGCCGTCATCGCCCGGATCGACGGCGTCGAACCCGAACTGCTCCAGAGCATCAGCCAGCCGATCTGGCCGGAGGGTGACAGATAGGGCAGTGGCGAGCGGGACGACAACTAGCGAAACAATGCCAACATCGAAAACATACATGATGTAACGCCCGCCCTATCCCTAAGCGCGGCATTCCCCAACATCCCTCATCCCGAAGGCGCGCAGGCCGAATGCCGAAGCCTCGAAGGGCACACCGCAGCGCTCCTCCTTCTATCAATGTTCCCGCCATGCCGAGCACCCGCCCCGTCCTTCGAGGCCCCTACGGGGCGCCTCAGAGTCTGTGAATCTTTTGGATTTTCGTCCGTTTTGCGAGAATTAGGTCATTGATTTAACTAGCTAAAAATCGCAAAATCATAGATTCACAGGCTCTCAGGATGAGGCTTTCTTGGGTGCCCGCGCAATAGCCGGACGGAACCGGCTGTTCCACGTCACCATTGAGGATATGCTATCATCCCGTCCTTATTTTAGTGGCCCGAAGAAAAACGAGCCCTACCCTCGGATTCGCAAGTGGGCATCGGCTCGAAAAAAGCCAAGATTGGCCGCCATCTCACGAAACGTACCGCGGAGATGTCGACAGGATGCAGCAGAGCAGCGTGCCTTATTTCAGCCAATGGGAAACGCCCGGCATGACGCTGCCGGTGCTTGCCGAGGGTTCGCAGGCGCTGCTCAGGGATCCGCTCTGGCGCCAGTCGGGAGCCGCGACCATCGAAGAATATGCGCGCTGGGCGGTGAATGTCTGCGGCATGGCCTGCCTGAAGATGATCCTGGCCGCGCGCGGCGAGATCCATCCTACTCTCGAGCTTGCCCGCGCCTGCACTAGATATGGCGGTTATGTCGTCAACGAGATCGATGCCTCGATCAAGGGGTTGATCTACGCCCCGTTCGTCCGTTTCGCCGCCGAGCGTTTCGGTCTCAGCGCCGAGGCAATGACCAACGTCGAAACTTCAGCCATCCCGGAACTTCTGTCGAAACGCCGGTTCTTCATAGCCTCGGTGCATTCGGCCATCCGCTGGCCGGAGCGCGAGCCGCCGGCAAAGGGCGGTCATCTCGTGCTGGTGACATCAGCCTTGCAGGAGACGATCCATTTCCACAATCCGTCCGGCCATGACGCGGCAAGCCAAGCCGATGTCACGCTGCCACTTGCCGTCTTCGATCGTTTCTTTGCCAATCGCGGCATATTGGTCGAGGCCTGATCTTTCCGACATCCCATCGCTTCGGAGGCTTTCATGACCCCTTCCCCCAATAGGCTGCGCATCGCCGTGCTCTTCGGCGGCCGTTCGGCCGAGCACGAAGTTTCGATCCTCTCGGCGACCAACGTCATGGCCGCGCTGGAGCCGGAGAAATATGATGCCCTTCCCATCTTCATCACCCGCGAGGGGCAATGGCTGCTGAGCAGCTTCGAGGACCGCCGGCTGGCGACACCCTCGTCAGGCACGGAAATCTGCCTCGTGCCGGGCGGCCACGGGCGCATGCTGGCGATGTCAGCCCATGGCGCGCCGCATGAATTGCCAAGGATCGACATCCTTTTTCCCGTGCTGCACGGCCCGCATGGCGAGGACGGATCGGTGCAGGGCGCAGCTGAAGTGGCGCGCGTGCCGCTCGCCGGCTGCGGCATCCTCGGTTCAGCCGCAGCCCTCGACAAGGATATCGCCAAGCGCCTGCTGCGGGCGGCGGGCCTGCCGGTGGCCCGCGCCGTGACGATCCATGAGGGTGCGGCCCCTTCACTCTCCGCACTCGAAGGCGAACTCGGCCTGCCGCTCTTCATCAAGCCGGCACGACAGGGATCGTCGGTCGGCGTCGCCAAGGTCCATGCCAGCCAGGAATTCGCCGCAGCGCTCGAGCAGGCCTTCCGTCATGACAGCGTCCTGCTTGCCGAGGAATTCGTCGCCGGCCGCGAGATCGAATTCAGCGTGCTGGAGGATAGCGACGGCAAGCTCTTCGTCTCCCGCCCGGGCGAGGTCGTACCCGCGGAAAGCCACGGCTTCTACAATTACAACGCCAAATATATCGATGAGAACGGCGCTGGCTTGGAAGTGCCGGCCGACCTGCCGGCGGAGATCGAGGCTGCCATGTGCGATATGGCTGCAAGAGCTTTCCGGGCCGTCGGCTGCGACGGCATGGCGCGCGTCGATTTCTTCCTGACATCGGACATGCGCTTCGTCATTAACGAGCTCAACACTATTCCCGGCTTTACCGATATCAGCATGTATTCCAAGGCAATGGCGGCAAGCGGCGTCAGCTATGCCGAGATCATCGACCGTCTCGTGGCACACGGCATGGCGCGCGCCAGCCGCGCGGCCTGAAGGCAGAGCGTTCAGCGCCGCCTAAAGATACACCACTGGAAAGACTGCCGGCCGCCGCCGGGGGTCGTGTGCTCTTCGCGCCAGTCGCGCTCCAGCATGAAGGCCGGCGAGAACTCCGCCTCCAGCGCGGCCGCGTCGTAACGCTGGACCGGCAAGCCGCTGCACCGTTCCGGCCCGTCCGGCGCGAAAGTCGCGAAGATCACGACGCTGCCCGGCGCCGTGCCGGCTTCGAGCGCATGGCGATAGGCAAGCCGCTGCTCCGGCGCGGTGAGAAAGTGAAAGACGGCGCGGTCGTGCCATACGTCGTAGTAGCGCCCGGATCTCCATACGGTGACATCGGCCACCAACCAGGTGACCTGCATGGCGTCGTCGCCCAGCCGCACCTTCGCGACGTCGAGTGCCGGTGCGGCGATATCGAGAACGGTAAGGTCTGACCACCCGCGTTCGATGAGACGATCGACGAGGCTCGACGCGCCGCCGCCGACATCGATCAGCGAAGCCGTAGCCGGCAGCTGCAGTGCATCAATCGCCTTGAGGGAAGGTTCCGGGGTCGGCTGATACCAACTGACGCTGTCGGCTGCCTTCGTGCGATAGACTTCGTCCCAGTGCTCACGTGTGCCGTTCGTCATCCTACATCCATTTTGGCAGCGTCCGATCCTGATCCATCAACATATAGGGATTGAGACGTCGTCCCCAACCGCCCCACACGCGCAACCATATGCGCGCTTCAGGAAGGAATGTGGCGGTAAACAAGATCGCTGGGCTCGTTCCGGGGCGCTATGGGATTGAGACGCGCCCCAGCCGCTCGGCAACGGCCACGGATGCCGCATTGCCGGGAGCGATATAGCTCACAAGCGACGGCAGCTTGAGTGTCTCAAAAGCCCAGCCGCGCAACGCAAAGGCTGCCTCGGTCGCATAGCCCCTGCCTTCATCCCCTCCATAAACGAACCATCCAGGTTCCTTTTCCGGAAAGAGTGGCCCGTGGTTGATCCCCACCTGGCCGATACATTCGCCGGTTTCAACGAGATCGATCATCAGCGCTCCGTGCCCAGCCGCCACAGAGCCACGTCGTGCAGAACATCCCCCATGCCGCGCGCGCGTCGAACGGGCCGCCCATTCCGGTGGACCGCGGCGAAGCCATCAGCCGCGCATAGGCGGCGAAGTCATCGATCTCAGGCATATGGAGCCTAAGGCGTGCGGTTCGGAGGGTGATCGCGCCCATTCCGGACATGTCATTGCCTTTCTGCTGAAGATCTAGTTTTCGAACGCCGGAGCGAACCGGAGCGTGCCGCTCGGCGCCGGCCCGCGAAGGACAATGCGCTGGACGAGCCGCTTGTCGAGATCATGATAGCTGAGTTTCCCGTCGCTGCTGAAACCAGCGCCGCGATAGACATCGGGATTGCCGATCAGCGCGCATCCGCTGGCGCCCATCTCCTCCAGCAAAGCGAGCCCCTTTGCAATCAGCGCCTTGCCGATGCCTTGCCGCTGTCTCCCCGGCTTGACTGATATCGGACCCAGTCCGAACCAGCCGCGATGCGCACCGTTGATCGCCACCGGCGAAAACGCGACATGCCCCAGGATCTCGCCTTTTTCCTCGAGGACCAGCGAGATCGTGAGATCGCCGCTCGCGCGAAGCCTCCGGATGATCTCCGCCTCAATACCTTCGCTGTAGGGCATGGCCGCAAAGGCGATCGACGTCAAATCGTGGATCGCATCGATATCTGCGGGCGTCTCATATCGGATTAGCATCCCTACAATCCTCAGGAGCAATGTTCCGCAGATGCTATGAAGGGAAAGTCGAAAATCAGCAAGTCATACTACCCCACCGGGAGCTGCGCTGCGGCGCCACGTCGGCCGGCGCAGCGCGCCATGCACCTAACGAAAAAGCCCGGCACGATGGTCGGGCTTCCTGATTGCTTCTACGCAAACCTCAGAAGGTCGCCGCACCGCTGCCCCAGGGACCGTGGTGGAAATCCTTGCCGTCCAGGCGGTCGAAGCCGTGGGCGCCGAAGAAGTCGCGCTGGGCTTGGATGAGGTTGGCGGTGCCCCGGCCCTGGCGGTAGGCGTCGAAATAGGTGAGCGCGGAGGTCAGCGCCGGCACCGGAAGGCCGGCGGCGAGAGCGGCGGTCACGACGCGGCGAAGCGCTGGGATCGATTCCTTGACCATGGACGAGAAGGCCGGCGTGACGATGAGGTTCGCCGCATCGGGCGCATCGGTAAAAGCCTTGGTGATCTCGTCGAGGAACTGTGAGCGGATGATGCATCCGGCGCGCCAGATCTTTGCAATCGTCGGCATCGGCAGCGACCAGTTGAACTCCTTGGAAGCTTCCGCCATTACAGCGAATCCCTGCGCATAGGCGCCGATCTTGGCGGCAAACAGCGCCAGTTCCAGATCCTTGTTGAGCTCGGGGCCGTAGGCGATCGGGAAGGAGACGGCCTGCGTGCCGAAGATCCTTTCGGCGGCTTCGCGCTGCGACTTCATTGAGGAGAGGCTACGAGCGGCGACCGCGGCTTCGATCGCCGTTGCCGGAATGCCCATGTTCTGCGCCTCGATCGCCGACCACTTGCCGGTGCCCTTCTGGCCTGCCTTGTCGAGGATCATGTCGACCATCGGCCCGCCGGAAACCGGATCGGTCGCCGCAAGCACCTTCTCGGAGATCTCGATCAGGTAGGAGTTCAGCCGGCCCTTGTTCCATTCGCCGAAGATGCCGGAGATTTCGGAGGCGCTCTTGCCGAGACCGTCGCGCAGGATGCCGTAGATTTCGGCGATCATCTGCATGTCGGCATATTCGATGCCGTTATGGATGGTCTTGACGAAATGGCCGGCGCCGTCATTGCCGAGCCAGGCGACGCAGGGCTCGTCATTGTAACGGGCGGCAATCGACGTCAGCACCTTCTCGACACGCTTCCAGGATTCTTCCGTGCCGCCGACCATGATCGACGGGCCGTGGCGCGCACCTTCTTCGCCGCCGGAAACCCCCATGCCGATGAAGGTCAGCTCCGTATCCTTGAGGCGGTCGAAGCGGGCGACGGTGTCGCGGAAATTGGCGTTGCCGGCATCGATCATGATGTCGCCCTTAGTGAGATGCGGGCGCAGCGCCTCCATCTGCTGATCGACGGCGTCGCCGGCCTTGATCATGATGATGATCGGACGCGGCGGCCGGATCGCATCGACGAACTCTTCGATGGTCTTGCAGGGAACGATCTGCTTCTTCAGATCGCCGGCGCTTTCATAGAATTCATCGGTTTTCTCGGGCGTGCGGTTGAAGACCGCGATTTTATTGCCTTTCTCCGCGATGTTGAGCGCCAGGTTGGAACCCATGACCGCAAGGCCGATCAGTCCGATTTCTGCCTTTTCCACGACAAACCTCCGATGTGTCATTTGGACCGGTGTTGTGGCACTGTCTCGCTCAAACGGCAAGTCTCGCGAGGGTCTAATCGGTTCGCAAAAGCCAACGAAATGCGGCTTTGATCGCCTGACTTGTCCGACAACCTCTCATCTGCGGCCGATCCGGAAGCCGCAAATTTTCGCGATCGCCCGTGCCGCCCTATCTCATGTTATCATGCGGACCTCGGGAGATATCGTTTGGTTTCGAAAAGACGAAAAGACATGGCGCTGCTTGCGGCCCGCGCCGGCCGCTACCGCGAATATGCGCCGCCGCCCGCCTTGTGGCGCCATTTCAGCCGCCTCTGGTCGCATACGCTGAACGATGGACCGCCGGCGAGGGTGGCGATCGTGCCGGATGGTTATTGTGATCTCCTCTGGATTAACGGAAGGCTTGAGGTCGCCGGGCCCGACAGGACGGCAGCCTTCCCTGTCATAAGGCCAGACGCGACCGTTATCGGCGCGCGCTTTGCTCCGGGCGCCGCAGCATCCTGGCTGAAGACGCCGCTCTCGGCGCTGGTCGGCCTCTCGGTGCCGCTTACCGACATCGGCCGGAAGGACACGAGCGACTTCGAGGCGCGGCTGCAAGATTGCCCGGAACCCGAGGCCGCCGCGACGCTGTTCGGCCGTCTGCTTGAAGAGGCCACGCGCGACGAGGAGGAGCCCGCCCGCGACGCCGCCATGATCTTCGCCGCCGCCGACAGCAACCGCCCGGTCTCCGGCCTGCCGGACCGGCTCGGCATAAGCGAAAGGCAGCTGCGCCGCCGCTGCCACCATCATTTCGGCTATGGCGCCAAGACTCTGGAACGCATCCGCCGGTTCCAACGTTTCCTCGACCTCTGCCGCAGGGCGGGTGCGACGCCACTAGCCGGCCTCGCGCTGGAAGCAGGCTTTGCCGACCAGGCCCATATGACCCGCGAGGTCCAAGAACTCTCGACGCTGACCCCCGCGATCATCCTCGACCAACTCGGCGGGCGGAAAAGGTCGGGCTGACCGTTTTGTTCAAGACACCGCCAGCCGGCCTTATTATTTCAGGGAAACCAAAATACAAGGACCTGCACCATGGCGACAATGCCTGCAAAAATCATCCACCAGTCGATCGAGCGCGACTGGCGGGATGTCTACGACTTCGCCGGCAAGCCGGAAAACATGCCGCTCTGGACCTCCGGGCTAGCCACCGGCTTCGAGCCCGACGGCGCGGACTGGATCGCCCACGGTCCCCTCGGCGTCATCAAGGTGAGCTTGGTTCCCGCCAATGAATTCGGCGTGATCGACCATACGGTGACGATCGAATCCGGACTCAGGGTTTATAATGCCCTGCGCATCGTCCCGAACGGCGATGGCTGCGAGGTCATGTTCACGCTGCTGCGCCTGCCCGGCATGACAGACGCGCAATTTGCCGCCGATGCCGCGCATATCGAGAAGGATCTCGTCATGCTGAAAGCCCTGATGGAGAGATAGATGGCTCAAAACTCCGAACACAACGATCGCCGCATCGATTATGTCGAATTCAACGTCTCCGACATCGCCGCCGCCAAAGCCTTTTACGGCTCGGCCTTCGGCTGGCGCTTCACCGATTACGGCCCGAATTACTGCGAATTTGATGATGGCCGGCTGAAGGGCGGCTTCACCGATTTCGGCCCCGTTCGGCCGGGCGGCCCGCTGGTCGTTGTCTACGCCAGGGATCTGGAAGAGGTGCTGACCTCGGTCGAACGCGCCGGCGGCACGATCTGCCGGCCGATCACCGATTTCCCCGGCGGCCGCCGCTTTCATTTCCTCGACCGCGACGGCTACGAGCTCGCCGTCTGGGCGACGGCGTAAGTTAGAGCAATTCCAGCAACAGTGTGCAGCGGTTTTGCGTCCGGAATTGCGTGAAAACCAAGCGATAGAACAATTCCGTGATTCGAAGAAAAACAGAATTGCTCTAGACTACCGATCCATCACGATCAGAGCGCCGATCACCGTCGCGCCCGCGTCGCGCAGCGGCGACATGCGACAGCGTATCTGCCGCGATGCGCCGCCGCCAGCCTGGCGCTCATAGGTGTAGTCGATCTCCTCGCCGGCAAAACACGCGTCCAGCCTGTGCTTGGCGCATTCGGCGAAGCGCTCCTCGCCGATGAATTCGGAAAGGTGACGCCCGATCAGTTCCATTGGCTTCCTGTCGAGATGGACGCTGTTGGCCGCGTTGGAATAGAGGTAGCGGTAGTCCCTGGTCAGCACCGCGACACGGCCCGGCAGGCTTTCGAGGATCGCCGCGTTGAGGAATTGGCCGTTGTCGGTGTCGGGCACATAGGCTGCCGGCGGCTCGATGCGCACATCCTGCGGCGAAGGCACCCGCCAGTCCGGCGCATGCGTGCCGAAATAGCAGTCGAGCAGATGGGAAAGCACCGCCGCATGTTCTCTGACGCTGGCGCTGTCGTCCGCGTCCCGAGCGACAAGATGGCTGACGAACTGTAGCTGCATATAGACCTCGAGCAGATTGGCCGCCCGGCAGGCCAGGATAGCCTCGACCAGCGGCTCGACGTGACGGTCGAGCAACATGACGCGTTGATCATCGCCCAGACGTATGGCTTCCTCTATTTGCGCGCAGCGCAAGGAAAAGGCTCGAAAAAGCTCCAGCAAGACGCCTCCCACTCCCATTGTCCCAAGTGGCGTGTCCAAATTGTGTGGCAGCACTTTCCCAAATGCGCCCTAAGGTGGCTGTTATTCGCGCCTTGGTGGTGACGGCTAACATGAAGTTTACTCGGTTTCAATCCGAGAGCACCTGCCGCTTTTCACCGCTGATAAATCAGGGTTTGATTTTCAAGGCGCGAGCGTCTTCTTGATCTGCCAGCGGTCGTGATACCAGAGCCATTGTTCCGGATATTCCCGCACCCAGCTCTCCACCTTGTCGTTGAGTAGCTGGGCGGCCGCCGGCAGGTCGAGATAACCTTTAGCGTCGCGCGGCATCTCCAGCCGCGGCTCGATTTCCAGCCGATAGCGATTACCTGGCAGGCGGATGCAGCGTGCCGGATAGACCTCGCAATCGAACTGGCGCACCAGCTTCGGCAGCAGCGGATTGGTCTTCACGTCTAGCCCGAAGAAGGTGCCCTTCAGCCCCTTGCCGAATTTCTGGTCGACGAGCACGCCCACCCCCTGGCCCGCCTCCAACTGGCGTGCGAGCGCGAAGGAGGAGCCGGCATGCGAAGGCACCAGCTTGCCCATGCGGGCGCTGCGGAAGTCGAATACCTTCTTTGCGACATAGGGATTGTTCGGCGGCCGGAAAAGCACGGTGACTGTGAGCCCGAAGGCCGCGCCCGCCACCGGCAGCAGCTCGAAATTGGCAGTATGGCCGGTAAAGACGATGAAGGGGCGCGGATTGTCACGCAGGTCGAGGAAAATGGGGATGCCCGACACCTCCACTCTGCCCGGCTCCGGCCGTTCGGGGTCGTAGTCGAAGAGCTGGTCGAGAAAGACGTATTCGGCCGCGAGCCGACCCATATTTCCCCAGCTGCCGAGCGCGATCTCTTCGATCTCGGCCTCGCTCTTCTCAGGGAAAGCGTTGCGCAGATTGACGAGCATCAGCTTATGGCGGCGGGTCCGCCGGCCGAGGCGGCGCATCATCCGGTCGGCGAAGCGAATCGCGCCATCGGCCGGAAACAGCTTCAGCACGTTCAGGAAGCCGAACATCGCCTGCGCCACCAGCCATTGCTGGAAATTTCTGAGCGCCAGAACGACCCGGGTAATGAACAGCTTCACGTGAGGTCAGTCCATCTTCAGAATGATCTTGCCGAAGATCTGGCGGCTTTCCATCCGCTCCAGCGCCCGGTCGATATCGTCGAAGCCGACTTCGGTGTCGATGACCGGATGGACGAGCCCGCGGCCCATCTTCTGCATTGCATCGGCCATGTTCTCCATGCGGCAGCCGAACGAGCCGAAGAGCTTCAGCTGCTGCTGGAACAGCATCATCAGGTTCATCTCTGTGGAAACGCCGGAGGTCGAGCCGCAGGTGACGAGACGCCCGCCGCGCTTCATGCAGAGCATCGAACCCGCCCAGGTGTCTTTGCCGACGTGTTCGAAGACGACGTCCACACCCTTCTTCTTGGTGAGCTTGCGCACCACGCCTTCGAAGCGGTCGGTGCGGTAGTTGATGACGTGATCGGCGCCGAGAGCTTTGGCCTTGTCGATCTTGTCATCGGAACCGACCGTGGTAATCACGGTACAGCCGATCTTCTTGGCCAGTTGAATTGCCGCCGTGCCGATGCCGGAGCCGCCGGCATGGACGAGGATCGTTTCGCCGGGCTCGAGCTTGGCGTTGTCGAACAGCATGTGCTCGACCGTGCCGAAGGTGACGGGAGCGAGTGCGGCGCCGATCGCATCCACACCGGGAGGTGCGGGAACGAGCAGACGCGCCGGCAGGTTCACCTTCTCCTGCGCGAAACCATCGAGATGGAAACCATGCACGCCGGAAACATGCTCGCAGAGATTGTCTCGGCCTTCGCGGCAGGGCCGGCAGAGGCCGCAGGTGCGCGCGCCATAGATCGAAACCAGCTGGCCCGGCAGCACATTGGCGACCCCGGGACCGATCGCTTCGATGACGCCGGAGGCTTCCGCGCCGATGACGAGCGGCATCTTGCGCTTGGCGAAAGCCATGCCGCGCCAGCCCCAGACGTCGATATGGTTCAGCGCCACCGCCTTGACGCGCAGCGTCACCTCGCCGGCGGCAGGTGCCTCCGGTTCCGGCAGGTCGGTGATCTCAAGCTTGCGGTCGTCGATCAGTTGCAAAGCGCGCATGGCAAAATCCCTCGCCTCGGAGGCGTTCGTCTCGTCTTGAAATTGTCGGGAACCGCTTAAGCCGGTTCGAGCGCCATGACAAGGCTGGCATTCTGCCCGCCGAAGCCGAAGGAGTTTGAAAGCACGGCCGAAACCTGGCCCTCCCGCTTCCTGTTCGGCACGACATCGAGCACGATCGACGGGTCGGGATTGGCGTAGTTGATCGTTGGCGGCAGCGTGCCCGTCAGCATCGTCTGCAGCGAGAACACCGCCTCGACCGCGCCCGCCGCCGTCAGCGTATGGCCGATCATCGATTTGTTCGACGACACCGGAATGGCGACGAGCCGTTCGCCAAAGACGGCCGACATGGCGCCATATTCCATCTTGTCGTTCTCGGGTGTCGAGGTGCCGTGCGCATTGATGTAGCCGATGCCGCTCTCGTCGATGCCTGCGTCGGCAAGGGCCGCGCGGATCGTCGCGATCGCCGGACCGCCGTCGGGCGAAGACCGGGTGCGGTGGAAGCTGTCGGCCTTGTCGCCGGCGCCCTTCATGATGCCGAGCACCTTGGCGCCTCGGGCGACCGCCGCTTCCAGCGATTCCAGCACCAGCGTCGCCGCACCCTCGGCGATGACGAAGCCGTCGCGATCCTTGCTGAACGGCTTGGAGGCCTTGGTCGGCGGATCGTTTTGCGTCGAAAGAGCCGACAGAAGCGAAAAGCGGATCAGCGCCTCGGCGCTGAGCGACCCGTCGGTCGCAACCGTCAGTGCGCGATCGGTACGGCCCTGGCGGATCGCCTCGATGCCGAGCTGAATCGCAGTGACACCGGAGGCGCAGGCCGTCGACAAGGTCACGGGAAGGCCGCGCGTGCCGAACCGGTCGGCAAGGCGCTCGGAAATCGCGCCGAACAAGGCCGCCTCGTGGAAGGCCGGGTCCGGGCGCTGGCGCAGCGCCGTCAGGAAGCGCTCATAGGCATCGCCCGGATGATCGGCGGCCGGCGAGCGGTCTGCAAGTTCGAAACGGGCGCTCCATTCGGGTTCGATCGGCGGCGCGGCAAGGAACAGCGGGCCGTTGAAATCGCCTGACAGACCGGCATCGGCTAGTGCCTCGATGGTCGTCTCGCGCGCAAAGGCATAGGAACGCTCGACGGCATTCGGCACCGGAATGTCTATGAAATCGACAGTGCCGGCAATCCGTGTCGAGAGACCCTCTGTGGGAAAGCGATTGATCGCATGGATGCCCGAGGTGCCGGAGGAAAGAGCTGCCCAATTGTCCTTCAGCCCCTGGCCGAGCGAAGTGATGATGCCCATGCCGGTCACTGCGACGATCGGCCGACCGAGGTGATCCCTGTAAGCGGAAGCTGTCATATCTCTCTCCTCACGCCTCTGCGGAAAGAACGGCGACGCCCTCGCCGCGCTGGTGTCCGACCGTCGTTACGACGGCCGCCTTGGTGCCCGCCTTCATCGGCGCTTCATGGGCAGCGTCGAAGGGTGGAACCTTTGCGTTGGCATCGATGGCCAGGGCTGCGAGCGCCAGCCCCAGCGGGAATTGCGCCTCGATCGTGTGACCGGAAACGCCGCCGAAGCCGCGGATCGCCGCACCCGGAAGCTGATGTTCCAGCACCGCCTTTTCGCGGGCGGCGATCTCGTGCATGCCGGTCGAACCGGAGAAGATCGCCATGCTCTCTGCCGGCAGCTCGGCGGCAGGCTTCAGCAGCCGTTCCATCCGCACTTCGAAATTGCCGGCAGCGCGATTGCCGCGATCGCCCTCAACGGCGCTGATCGTCGCATAAATATGCGCGCCGCGTTCTTGCGCATGCTTGCGCGATTCCAGCACCAGGAAGGCGCCGGCGGAACCGGTGATCATGCCGCCGCCCTCGAGGCCGGAGCGCGACCAGAGTGGCGCCCATTCGCCGCGCGTGTGCGCGCCGATCGCTTCGGTAAGCAGGATCATATCCGGGCGCTCGGCAGCAAAGGCGCCGCCAACCAGCGCATGGGTGGATTCGCCGGAGCGAATGCGCCAGAACGCCGTCTCGACGGCGGAAACGCCCGACGCTTCTTCGCCCATGAAGGTCCGCGAGGAGCCGGTGACCTTGTGAACGATGGAAATATTGCCGGCAAGCAGATTGGAAAGCTGCGCCAGGAATAGCGTCGGCCTGAGTTCCGTCGTCAGCTTCTCATTGAGCAGCAGTTCGCGGTCGTTGCGCTTCAAGCCCTCGTCGACGATCAGCGTGTCGACGTTGATGTCGCGCTCGCCGCCGCCGGCCGCCACGATCATGTCCATCGTGCCGCAGGCCTCAATATTGTCCTTGAAGCCGGCATCGTCGAGCGCAAGACCCGCGGCGAAGACGCCGATGCGCTGCCAGTTCTCCATCTGGCGCTGGTCGCCGCGCTTGGGGATCTGCTGCGACCAGTCGATCTCAGGCAGCGGATGCACCGGATAGGGTTTGAATTTCTCTGTCTCGACGATCGCCTTCGGCGCGCTCTCCGCCGAAAGCAGCGCGATATGCGCCTCCTTGCCGACGCCCTGACAGGTAACGATGCCGACGCCTGAAATGACGACGTCGTTTGCAGCCTTGCTCATCCAACCACTCCCTGCGCTGCGATCGCTTTGAGAAGCCCGACCTCGCCGGCGCGTTTTTTAACGATATCGCCGAGCGGAACTTCGCTGAAGGGCATGGTGCGCAGTTTCAGCTGCGCATCGCAGACCTTCTTGCCGCCGCTGGTGATCTTGGCCTTGGTGACCGCGAAACCCGACCCGTCATGCTCCAGCACCGCCTCGATATCGAGCACGGCTTCCGGCTCGACGAAGGTGCGCATCTTGGCACCGTCGACCGACATCAGGAAGGGCATGGCGGCAAAGTCGGTCACGGCAAGCACCAGCATGCCGGAAGCCTGCGCCATGGTCTCGATCAGGAGCACGCCGGGAACGAGCGGCATACCGGGAAAATGGCCCTCGAAGACGGGGCTCTTGGCCGGTACGACGGAACGCGCCGCAAGCGTCCCCTTCTTCAGGTCCACCGCTTCGACGCGGTCAATCATCTGGAAATATTCCAGCAGCATTCGGATCCTCCGGCCCGGCAGGCCAAATCCGCCCGCTGGTGACGCCTAATTAGGAACGAAACCGCCCGGCCGCCATACTCAGGGCGGCAGGGCGTTCAAAAAAGACTGGTGTGTCGCTCAGGCCTTGGCCGCTTTGAGCTCGTCGATTTTGGCGCAGAGGTTCTTCAGCACGAAATATTCTTCCGTAGAAACCTTGCCTTCATTGACCTCCTGCGTCCACTTTTCGAGCGGAATCTTGATGCCGAATTCCTTGTCGATCGCAAAGACGATGTCGAGGAAATCGAGGCTGTCGATACCGAGGTCGTCGATCGTATGGCTCTCCGGCGTGATCGTGGCGCGATCGATCTCGCTGGTTTCTGCAATAATGTCGGCAACTTTATCGAATGTAGCGGTCACGCGCTGTACCTCATGAAATGACGATTTAAACCCCCTCATAGGCAAATCCTTTTCAAAAGCCAATGCTTTCGTCCGGGCGTTACGGCAAATTGACAATAAGGTGTTGCCTAAACAGCAATGGAACACCGGTGAGTGCAGGCGCCGAAAACAGGATGCGGCTGTCCAACATCCGCACCGGTCTTTGATCTGAATCAAATTATGCGCGCTGGCATTTGATAATCATCAAGCCGCGCTGGAAGGAATTGCGATTGCGTTCCACGTGTCCGGCTTTTTGAAGGATCCCGACGATGGACGTTGCCAGCAGCGAGATTTTCGAGACAGGCACGCCCGTCGCATGTCGTTCCTGTCAGGCGCGGCACGGCGTCGTCTGCGGCGCCCTGTCGAACGCTCAGTTGAAGGAGCTCAACCGCCACTCCCTGCGCCGCAAGATCGAGGCCGGCTCGGAGATCATTGCGCAAGGATCGGAAAGTTCGTTTTATTCGAACATCATGCGCGGCGTGGTGAAGCTCTGCAAGATGATGCCGGACGGACGCCAGCAAATCGTCGGCCTGCAGTTCGCTCCCGATTTCGTCGGCAGACCCTTCATGCGCGAAAGCACACTGTCGGCGGAGGCGGCAACCGACGCCGAAATTTGTGTCTTCCCGCGCAACCTGCTCGACCGCATGATCGCGGAGACGCCGGAGCTGCAGCGCAGGCTGCACGATCAGGCGCTCAACGAGCTCGACGCCGCGCGCGAATGGATGCTGACGCTCGGCCGCCGCACGGCGGAAGAGAAGGTTGCAAGCCTGCTCAACCTCATCGCGACCCATGCCGAGCCGCAAACCGCGATCAGCACCGCCTTCGATCTGCCGTTATCGCGCGCCGAGATCGCCGATTTTCTCGGGCTGACGATCGAAACCGTCAGCCGGCAGATGACCAGGCTGCGCAAGCGGGGTGTTATCCTGATCGAGAACTCCAGACATATCGTCGTTCCCGATCTGGATGAACTGGAAAGAATCAGCGCGTAACAGGATCAGACGTCGCATTCGGAGTCAGGCGCTGATCCGGGATCAGCGCGTGATGACGACGCGGGTATTGGCAAGACCCGCCTGCCGCGTCAATGAGAAGAACTCGGCCGCATTGTCAGGATGCAGGCGAACGCAGCCATGCGAGGCCGGTGTGCCGAGACGCTTCAGATCGAAGGTGGCGTGAACGGCGTAACCGCCGTTGAAAAATACGGCGTAAGGCATCGGCGCATTGTCGTACTTGCGCGAGCGATGATCGCGCGACAGCCATTTGGCGCTCCAGGAGCCGGTGGGCGTGACATAACCATTGCGCGCGGTGGAAACCTTCCAGCGATATTTGACGAAGCCGTTCTCGGTGACGGTCATCGTCTGCTTGCCGATGCTGATATTGGCAACCAGCGCTGCTGCCTCAGCCGCAGCCGGAGAAAACTGCAGTAATAAGCTTGCCGCCGCGGCGGCAAAAATCGTCTTCATGATAATCCCTCTTCGCGCCCGCGCATTTGATTGCGCCCTCACGACAGAGAGACTACGACGATACTTGATTACATAGCTTTAACCCGAATGGTAATCACAATTCTAACAGGGCAATGACCGGTTTAAGCGCCGCAGGACGGCCGCTCCCCTCACTGAAGCTTGCGCCCCGCCGGCCTCTGCTTGAGTTGCTGATAGGCCTTGTTCATCCTTTCACGGATGGAGGCCATAGTGCCGAGATTATGGCCGCAGGCCGCGCAGCTTATGATGTCCGTCTCCCGGATCTCGGGACGCTCGAATTTCATTTTGGTGCTTTTGCACTTCGGGCACGGTAGTTCAACCTGAACTGTCATCGCTCTGCTTCCGGTCTGATGGATTTGAGGCGTTTCGCATAAACGTTTGCGGCGTGACTGTCCACCGGGGGGTGAGCTATGGCGCAAACCCCTCACAGGAAGCACAAAAACAATCCGAACGTGATGCCGGCAAGCACCATGCAACTCGCCTGATAAACGGAGACACCGTCCTCGATGTCGCCGGATGTCGCGACATCGCGCCCGGGATTGTTGATCATCGGTTCGGTAACGAGCACGCCGCCGTAGATGCGCGGTCCGGCAAGCTGGACATTCAGCGCACCCGCCATTGCCGCTTCCGGACGGCCGGAATTCGGCGAACGGTGCAAGCCGCCGTCGCGCATCGCTACCCGGATCGCCTCGCGGCAGGCGCTGGTGCCGCGCCGGATCCAGGCGCCTGCAGCAATCAGCAGGATGGAGAGGCGCGCGGCCGGCCAGTTGGCGACATCGTCGAGCCGAGCGGCCGCCCAGCCGAAATCGATGTATTTTTCCGATCTATGGCCGATCATCGAATCGGCCGTGTTCAGCATCTTGTAGGAGAAAAGCCCTGGCAGGCCGAAAATGGCATACCAAATCGCCGGCGCGACGACGCCATCGGAGAAGTTCTCGGCAAGGCTTTCGATCGCCGCGCGGCAGACGGCCGGCTCATCCAGCGTCTCGGGATCGCGCCCGACAATGCGGGCAACGGCCGCCCGTCCACCGACAAGCCCCTCCTCACGCAGGGCGACGGCAACGGCGGCGACATGGTCGGCAAGGCTCTTCTGCGCCAGGAAGATCGCCACCAATCCGGTCTCCAACAGGATGCCGGCGAGGCCGAACAGCGCGAAAAACCGGTTGAACACGAAGCCTGCCGCCAGGGCCAGCAACAGCAGCGCTACGATGGCGGCGACGCCGTTCATCCGCCGTTGATGGCCCGTGAGGCTTGAAGGATTGAGCTGCTGGTCGGCATAGGAGATCACCGCTCCGAAAATCGCAACGGGATGCGGCACGCGCGACCAGAGCCATTGCGGATCGCCGACGATCCGGTCGAGCAGCAGCGCCAGAAGCAGCACGAGAAGGTTTAGGTCGATCGTCATCGCTCAAATCTCTGAAGGACTTCGCCAAGCCTCCGGTCCGCCGCCGGATCAGGCGTCAGCCCGAAACGCAGCCATCCGGGCGCATAGTCGAACTTGCGGACGAGAATATGATGCCGGCAGAGATGCGTGTAAATGTCGCTCGCTCTGGCATCGTCGACAAGGGAAAACAACGCCGTTCCCCCTGCGATCTGCAGCCCGAGCCCGGTCAGCACCGCATGAAGCCCGACGCCGCGTTCATCGATGAGCTGGCGGATGGGGGAAACGTCCGAACGCAGCAGCGAGCCTGCTATCGAAAGCGCCGGCCCGGACACGGCCCAGGGTCCGAGCCATCCCTCGAAACGCTGGAGAATATCATCACGCGCAATCGCAAAGCCGAGCCGAAGGCCGGCGAGCCCGAAAAACTTGCCGAAGGAGCGGAAGATCACCAGATTTGAGAGCCGCTGCGCGTGGCCGGCGAGACTGAGTGCCGGATCGGCGTCGCCGAAGGCTTCATCGACAACCAGAAGTCCATTGACCGCCTTCATCCTGTCATGCAGGCCAATCAGCGTTTCCACGGGCCATGTCAGCCCATCGGGATTGTTCGGATTGACAACGACCGCAAGCCGATGCTCAACTCCGATCGCAGCGACATGACCGACGGTATCGACGGCAAAACCGGCTGAATTAAAAGCGCGCGCATACTCGCCATAGGTCGGCGCCACGACGGCGACCCTGGCGCCCTCATCCTTTGTCAGCAACCGCGGCAGAAGTTGGATCACCGATTGCGTGCCGGGCACCGGCAGCGGCAGGATCTCGCCGCTCCCATAGTAATCGCGCGCCGCCCACCTTGCCTCTTCGGCCAGATGGCTGTCCGGCAGGCGGTGCCAAGCCCTTGCAGGGATTTCCGGCAGGGCAGCCGGGCACGGATTGATCCCGGTGGAAAGGTCGAGCCAGTCCTCCGGCCTGCCGCCAAAGGCGGCAGCAGCGGCAGTGACTCCGCCACCATGGACGATCGGCGCGCTCACGCGGCAATCCCGGCAAGATCGATCAGATGCATGTAGGAACCCGCCACCTGCCCGCGCCGGAGCCCCGCCGGGCCAAGATCGGTTCCGAGCGCATCTCGGACCTGAAACAGCCGTTCGCCCTCGCCTTCGGAGATGAGGGTGGAATAGTGGAATTCATGCGCCGTCATCGCTCGTTGAAAGATCGCGCCGTCGAGCGGCATGACGCGGCGATAACCGAGATGGCGTTTTCGCGCGGCATAGCTGGTGACAACGGGCAGCAGACCGAGCATCTCGTGACGGATGCCCTCTGCGTCGATCAGCCCGTCGCCGAGCACCATGTAGCCGCCGCACTCGCCATAGATCCGGATGCCGCGCGCCGCCGCATCGAGAAGGCCTGCGCGAAAATTCGACGCCTGGGAGAGCGTTCCGGCATGCAGTTCGGGATAACCGCCAGGCAGATAGATCGCATCAGCATCGGCAGCGGGCGCCTCGTCGGCCAGCGGCGAGAAGAAGGAAATCGCACCCCCCCGCCGCCGCCAGCCAAGCAGCATATGCTCATAGGAAAAGGCGAAAGCGATATCACGGGCCACCGCAATGCGACTGCCGAGTGGCGGCAGGCGATCGATATTGGCAGCCGACGGCCGGTTGAGGCCCTGCCTGGCGATGCGCAGCAGAAACTCGAAATTGCATTCCTCGGAGACGGCATCCGCCGCATGCTCGATGAAACCTTCGAGGCTTGCATGCTCACCGGCCTGAACAAGGCCGAGATGGCGATTCGGCAGGACAAGCGCCTTGTCGGCGCCGATCACGGCGATCACCGGCATCCGAATCGCCTCGAGCGCCTGACGCAGCATCGCCTCGTGGCGTTCGCTGCCGACCTTGTTGAGGATGACGCCGGCAACGCGAACATCCGCGCGGAAGCCGGCAAAACCCGCCACCAGCGGCGCGACCGATTGCGACATGCGCGAAGCGTCGATGACCAGCACCACGGAAAGGCCGAGCTGGGCGGCCAGATCCGCTGCCGTCCCCTTCCCGTCGGCCGCTCCGTCGAACAGCCCCATCATCGCCTCAACGACGAGAATGCGGTCGCCGGAGCGGTGCAGCGTCGCATTGGCCGAGATCAGCTCCGGCCGCATCGCCCAGGGGTCGAAGTTCAGGCAGGGCGTGCCGCTTGCCGCCGCATGGAAGGCGGGATCGATATAGTCGGGGCCGGCCTTGCCGGGCGCGATCGCGATGCCGCGCCGACGCAAGGCTCTGAGCAGGCCGAGCGTCACCGTCGTCTTGCCGACGCCGGAAGAAGGAGCTGCGATCAGGAGGCCGCTCATGCCAGCACCTGGCCGGACTGGCGGAACGGATCCGGCTGCAGCCGTCGTCCGGCGAGAGCGCCGAGCCAATCGAGCGAGGCTCGGAGCCGCACCACCTCGCCGATGACGACCACCGCCGGCGGCTCGAGCCGGGAGGCGGTAACAGCCTCGGTCGCTTGCCCGAGCGTCGTCTCCAGCACCTGCTGCGCGCCGGTCGCCGCATTGCAGACGAAAGCCACGGGCTCGGATGGCGAGCGGCCCGAAGCAATGAGTTTGGCGCTGATCTGGGCGATGTGCTTCATCGCCATGTACATGACGATCACCGGCGAACCCTTGCCGATCGCTTCCCAGTCGATCCTGTCCGGCACGATGCCGGAGGAATCATGGCCGGTCAGAAACGTCACCGCATGATTGATCTCGCGATGCGTCACCGGAATGCCGGCATAGGCAAGCCCGCCGATACCGGCAGTGATGCCCGGCACTATGCGGAACGGAATATTGTGCTCGACCAGCGTCAGCGCCTCCTCGCCGCCGCGCCCGAAGACGAAGGGATCGCCCCCCTTCAGCCGCAGCACCCGCTTGCCGGCGCGCGCCAGTTCCACCAGGCGCAACGAAATATCCCGCTGCTTGGCCGAGGGTTTGCCGCCGCGTTTGCCGGCATATTCGAGTTCGGCGCCGGGGTGCGCGAGCCTCAGGCAGTCCTCATTGACCAACGCGTCGTGGACGATCACATCAGCCTCGGCGAGCCCCCTGGCGGCCAAGAGCGTCAGCAGGCCCGGATCACCCGGACCGGCCCCGACGAGCCAGACGCTGCCCGGCTCCAACGCCGGCAAATGGGAGAATAAACTATTCCACATTTTGTTGATCTAGGCCCAGCGAGAGCCAAGGTCAACGCCGCCTGCGCCACCTCACTTGAAGTTGCTGAGATGACAATGACTCACTTTGCAAACGAGCGGATTCGATATCGCAGGAAAGCGATGCAGCAATATGAATACACTATGATATTACCCTCGCGACCGGCCGCGCATGGAGTCGGTCAACTCCGCTTTCTTCCTCGCCAAAAAAGAACTACGATAGTTTTTCAATTGCCGTTTGACGCTGCTTCAATGCAACCGTCTAACTATGAGCGCGAGTAAGGGGACAATGCTCAGAATATTCTCGTTACGGGGCAGGCTTGGTCGTCTTCGCTATTTCCTGTTCAACGTGGCAGTCATTGCTGTCGCCGCGGCCGTGGTATTCGCTCTCACTCACTTACTGACGCTGGTCGGAACTCGGGAAGCGATTTCAAGGGTTAAGGAGTTAATCGCCCTAACCTATGCGCTGGCGCTCATCACCTGCCTTTGCCTAATGGTGATGCGACTGCATGATTTCGATCAGAGCGGCTGGTGGACCGCTTCAGTCTTCATGCTTCACCTGCTCTACGGCTATTACGAAGCAGTTGGCTCCCTGACCGCAGTAATTCTCATGAGCATCTTTCTGCTGGCGGTCCATCCTGCAATCATCCTAACTCCTGGCTCGAAGGACCCCAACAGGTTTGGCGAAGTGCCCGGCTCCGCCGGCGCCCGCTTAGGTTTGCTCGGCGGATAATGGCCCGCCGCGAGAGGTTGCGGAGATCCGGGCGTATCGCTGTGGCCTGTGCCGAGGATGACGCCAGGCGACGCCTGCTGTGGTGAAATACATTCCAATCGGCGTTGAAGACACTCAGCCGCGAAGCAGCGTATCGCGGATCAGCGTCAGGACCTTTTCCGACTCGATCCCTGTGGTGACGATCTGGCTCGGCCGATCATCCCAATCGCCGGGCGGGAACCGGCGATTGTCCGGCTTGACGATCGTCTGGCCGTCGGCAATGCCGCCGCAGACGACGCGCACCGCACCTGAGATGGACGAGAACAGCTCCGGCGCCACGACGTAGACTGCGGCGCAGCTGTCATGCACCATCATGCCGTCCTCGACCGCATGCTTGTAGAAGTCGATGTAGGATTGCGAGAGTGCGTCGAGCAGTTTCACGGCACCATCTCCCTCGGCCGCCATCCTGCCGAGATAACTGCGGCTCATGGTGGTGATCGAGGTGACGTCAAGGCCGATGACTGCGACCTTCCAGGGCGCGGTCATGACGATGTCGGCGGCCTCGGGATCGCCATGAATATTGGCCTCGGCGACCGGCGAGACATTGCCGGGCACATAGAAATTGCCACCCATGATGACGACGTCCTTGACCAGGGTCGCAATCTCCGGGTCTTCCTTCAACGCCCGCGCCAGATTGGTCATTCGCCCGACCGCGACCAGGCGCACCTCGCCGGGATGGGCACGCACGGTGTCGATAATGAAGCGGTGCGCCGGGCGCGGATCGAGCGGCAGGTCGATCGACGCTGGCACCTCGATATCGCCGAGGCCGTTGTCGCCATGCACCATGGAAGGCCACTCCCGCTCCGCGCGCGAGGCATCGATGGTGACGCTGGCGCCTTTGGCGACGGGTGCAGGAATATTCCATTCACGCTTGAGGAAGAGCGCATTGCGCGTCGTCGTCTCGACCGAGGCATTGCCGAACACGGTGGTGATGCCGATCAGGTCGATTTCGGGATGCCGATGCAGGAAGAGAAGCGCCATGGCGTCGTCAACGCCCGGGTCAGTGTCATAAATGACCTTGTGCATGATTTTTCCTCTAGATGTGAATCGCGAGGCTGCCGGGTGGCGCCGCGAATTGCCGCCACCATAGCGACCATCAGGCTTTCTGCAACCCGCCACGGGCAACTGCCGCCGTTGCATGCGCCGATTTGATTTTGCCAAGCATCAGTTCGGCATTATCACCGGTCGCCGCAAGCGCTGCCGATTCCGCCACCCCATGGCAGCCGACCCGAGCAAAGACGACGGCCGACGGATTTTTGAGCCGCGGCGTTTCCCGCTCCAGCCGCGGCGCGTCGAAGAATACGGCCGGCACGCCAAAATGCCTGGCGACCGCGAGGATAGCCGCCTCCTTACGGCGGCTGTCGATAGAAGCAATAGCGGCGAGTTCCTCCGCACCGATACCGGCCGCCGCCAGGGCCGCAACGGCCAGCGCCTGCACCTCGGCGACCGGCGTCCCGCGCTCGCAGCCGAGCCCGAGCACATGGCGCCTTGTCGCATCGAAAGAAATGTCGCTCATGGAGGCAGCCGAATGTACCCCTGCTGTGTCCTTGCAGCCATTGCAGCTTGGAGGGGGAAATGCAACAAGACCCGTGAAAGATCCTTCTGGAATAGCATCTTGCCTGACATCGCCCTTGATCTGCTTCTGCTGCTCTGCGCGGCCGCCTTCTTCGCCGGTTTCGTCGATGCCATTGCCGGCGGCGGCGGTCTGATTACGGTTCCTGCCATGCTGATCGCCGGCATCCCGCCGCTGCAGACGCTCGGAACCAACAAGGTGCAATCGATCTTCGGCGCCGCTTCCGCGACGCTCGCCTACGCCCGCAAGGGCCATGTGGAGCTTTCCGAACAGCTGCCGATGGCGCTGATGTCCGTCATGGGCGGGGCACTCGGCGCCGCTCTTGCGACGATCGTACCAGGACAGGTGCTTCAAGCGATCATGCCTGTGCTGCTGCTGGCAATCGCGATCTTCTTTGCTGTCAAACCGAATCTCAACGACCTCGACAAACACCGTCTCATCACGCCCTTCGCCTTCGGCCTGACGCTGGTGCCGGCCATCGGCTTCTACGACGGCGTCTTCGGCCCCGGCACCGGCTCCTTCTTCATGCTCGCCTTCGTCACCCTCGCCGGCTTCGGCGTGCTTAAGGCCACCGCGCACACCAAACTTCTGAATTTCGGCTCGAACCTCGGTGCGCTGATCGTCTTCGCAAGCTTCGGCGCAATCCTCTGGAAGATCGGCCTGTTGATGGGCGTCTGCCAGTTCCTCGGCGCACAATTGGGCTCACGGCTCGCCATGCGCATCGGCGCAAAGCTCATCAAGCCGCTGCTCGTCATCGTCTGCGTCGCCCTTGCGGTGAAGCTGCTCGCCGATCCGGCAAATCCGCTGCGTGTCTGGCTTGGCATCTGAGCCAGCGCCCATTACCTCAGGCGTAATTGATAGGGTGCGCCACCTTCCCGCATGATCGTGCTGCCTGGAACTGACGGGCGATCAAAAGGAGATGACCTGATGAACGACGCAAAGACCAAAGCCGAGCGCTACCTCGCCGTCTGGAACGAGACGGATGGCGCTCGCCGCCGCGCTCTCATCGCCGAGAGCTGGGCGGAAGCGGCCACCTATGTCGATCCGCTGATGCGCGGCGAAGGTCACGAGCAGATCAATGCGCTGGTCGAGGCCGTGCAAAGCCGTTTCCCCGGCTTCCGCTTCGAACTGATCGGCGCGGCCGACGGCTATGGCGACAACCTGCGCTTTTCCTGGAGGCTCGGGCCCGAAAACGGCGAAGCGCTGATCAAGGGCACGGATTTCGCCGAACTCGACGGCGGCAAGCTGAAATCCGTGCGCGGCTTCATCGACCAACTGCCGGCAGCCACCTGATGACGCCGGCCGCCCGCTCCCTCGGAGATCACCTGCGCGAGTGGCGCCAGCGCCGCCGCATGAGCCAACTCGACCTGGCGCTGGAGGCGGAGATCTCGCAGCGGCATCTGAGCTTCATCGAGAGCGGGCGCGCGACACCGAGCCGCGAGATGCTGCTGCATCTTGCCGAACGCCTCGGCGTGCCCCTGCGCGACCGCAACCCGCTGCTGCTGGCGGCGGGTTTCGCCCCAATCTTTGCCGAACGCAAGCTTGATGATCCTGCCCTTGAGGCGGCGCGACGCGCCGTCGACATGGTGCTGAAAGGGCACGAGCCCTTCCCGGCACTGGCGGTCGACCGCCACTGGACCCTGGTCGCCGCCAACGCTGCGATCGCTCCCTTGCTGTCAGGCGTTGCCGATCAGTCGCTGCTCGCGCCGCCCGTCAACGTGCTGCGCCTCAGCCTGCATCCGCAGGGGTTGGCGCCGCATATCGTCAATCACGGTGAGTGGCGCGGCCACCTCCTCGACAGGCTGCGTCAGCAGATATCGGCCTCAGGTGATCCTGTTCTGGAAAAGCTGTTGAAGGAGCTCCGGTCCTATCCGGCGTCGGACCGGCCCGGCGAAAACCACGCCGACTATGCCGGTATCGCCGTTCCCCTCCGGCTTGCGAACAAAGCGGGCTTGCTGTCGCTGATCTCGACAACGACGGTCTTCGGCACGCCTGTCGATATCACCCTGTCGGAGCTCGCGGTCGAATCCTTCTTTCCGGCGGATGAGGAAACGGCTGCCATCCTGCGCAGCCTGGCACTCAACTGAGTGGCTCAGAACTCCACGCCGGGCTGGCCCTTGATGCCCGACCGGAACGGATGTTTGACGAGTTCCATCTCGGTGACCAGATCGGCGATCTCGATCAGTTCTTCCTTGGCGTTGCGCCCCGTCAGCACGACATGGGTCATAGGGGGCTTCTCGCTCTTCAGGAAGGCGACGACCTCGTTGATGTCGAGATAGTCGTAGCGCAGCGCGATGTTGATCTCGTCGAGCAGCACCATGGAATTGCGCTCATCGCGGATCAGTTCCTTGGCCTTTTCCCAGGCCGCCGAGGCGGCGGCGATGTCGCGGGCCCGGTCCTGCGTTTCCCAGGTGAAGCCCTCGCCCATCGTGTGGAACTGGCAGAGATCGGAAAAATGCTTCTCGATCAGGTCGCGCTCGCCGGTCCACATCGCTCCCTTGATGAACTGCACGACGGCTGACGGCTTGCTGTGGGCGATGTGGCGGAAGATCATCCCGAAGGCGGCTGACGACTTACCCTTGCCCTTGCCGGTATGGACGATGATCAGGCCCTTGCCGTCCGTCTTGGTCGCCATGATCTTGTCGCGCGCAGCCTTCTTCTTCGCCATCCTCTCGGCGTGGCGGGCATCGTCCTTGGTCGATTCGTTTTCTGGGATCTCGTCACTCATCAGTGCACCTCATTCAGTTTCGTAGCAGCCAGGTCGAACCGGGCCGAATTGCTGCGCGGCGTCCAGAGCCCGCGATCGATTGCCTCGCGCAGCCGCTCCTTCATCTCGTCGAATGCCGCCGGGTTTTTCTCGATCATGAAACCGCGCAGGTCCGGATCGGCGACGAAGGCCTGATAGACCGCCTCGAAATGATGCGCGCCGACCGCGCCCGTCGTCGCAGCGAAGGCGAAGAGATAATCGACGGTGGCGGCGATCTCGGCGGCTCCCTTGTAACCATGGCGCATGACGCCCGATATCCATTTCGGATTGACCACGCGCCCGCGCACGACGCGGCCGATTTCCTCCTCGAGCGAGCGGATCAAAGGTCGTTCGGGCCTGGAATGATCGTTATGATAGATCGCTGGACGTGTACCGGCGAGCTGCTCGGCCGCAGCCGCCATGCCGCCCTCGAACTGGTAATAGTCATCACTATCGAGCAGGTCATGCTCGCGATTGTCCTGGTTCTGAATGACGGCCTGCACCGAGCGCAGCCTCTCCTCGAACAGGCCGCGTTCGGCCCTGCCCTCCTCGCCGGCGCCATAGGCATAACTTCCCCAGACGAGATAGGCTTCGGCAAGATCGGCACGCCGCTCCCAGCCCTTTTCATCGATCAGTGCCTGCAGTCCCGCGCCGTAGGCGCCGGGTTTAGAGCCGAAGACGCGGTAACCCGCCCGCTTCACCGCCGCCTTCTCATCGAGCCCGGCAGCGGCCAGCCGAGCCGCCTCGCCGCGCATGCGCCCGGCAATCGGGTTGTCGGCAGCATCCTCATCCAGTGCCCCGACGGCGCGGATCGCCATGTCGAACAGGGCGATCTGCTCGGGAAAGGCGTCGCGGAAGAAGCCGGAAATCCGGAGCGTCACATCAACGCGCGGCCGCCCGAGCACTGTTTGCGATATGATCTCATAGCCGGTGACGCGGCGCGAACTCATGTCCCAGAGCGGCTTGACACCGATCAGCGCCAAAGCTTGGGCGATATCGTCACCACCCGTGCGCATGTTCGACGTGCCCCAGGCCGTCAGCCCGAAGGAGACCGGCCACTCGCCATGATCCTGAACATAGCGGCGCACCAGCAGTTCCGCGGATTTTCTGCCGAGCTCGTAGGCGGCCGGCGTTGGCACGGCGCGGCTGTCGACGGAGTAAAAATTCCGCCCCGTCGGCAGCACATCCGGCCGCCCGCGCGTCGGCGCGCCGGAGGGGCCTGGGGCGACGAACCGGCCGTCGAGGCCGCGCAGAAGGCCGGAGATCTCCGCCGGGCCGCAGGCGAGAATGGAAGGCTTGAGCCGGGATTCGATCTCGTCGAGCACCGTTCTGGTTTGGGACCAGAGGGTTGGGCACCCCATGTCACCGGAAACGAGCTTGGCGGCGAGCAGTTCGATGCGCTCGACGGTGTCGCCGTTGCTGCGCCAGGGGGCGTCGAGGACATCTGCGAGAATAGCCGGACGCGGGCCCGTCCAAAGAGTCGCCATGTCGCAGTCGAGTGGGTCAAAAGGACGCTGAAGCGCGCGGCTCACCTTCTCCCCGGCGGGGAGAAGGGGGGCCGAAGGGTCAGATGAGGCGGCCGCAGACTCGGCCTCGCTTGCGCTCAGCCGCCCGCTCCTGCCGTCGCTCGCCCCCTCATCTGTCCTGGCGGACATCCTCTCCGCGCTGGGGAGAAGGGGGAAACTCAACCTAGCATCCGCAGCAATCGCTCGCTGCAAACTCGCATCACAGCCCTCTCCCAGCCCGCGCGGGACCCGCGCCAACGCCACGGTCAAGTCCGTCAGCAGCCGCCCCTCCGGCGACACGCCGAACACATGCAGCCCGTCACGGATCTGCATCTCCTTCAGATCGCAGAGATAGGCATCAAGCTTCTTCAGCGCCTCACTTTCGCTCTCGCCTTTCGCAATCCCCGCATCCCGATCCAGCCCGATATCGGCGACGAGATCGAGGATCTGGCGGCTGAGCAGCCGGATGCGGCGGGGATCGCCACCCGAAGCTTCGTAATATTCATCGACCAGCGCCTCCAGATCCTTGAGCGGTCCATAGCTTTCGGCCCGCGTCAACGGCGGCGTCAGGTGGTCGATGATGACGGCGGCGGTGCGGCGCTTCGCCTGCGTGCCCTCGCCGGGATCGTTGACGATAAAGGGATAAAGGTGCGGCAGCGGCCCGAGGATCGCTTCCGGGTAACATGTCTCAGACAGCGCCAGCGCCTTGCCCGGCAGCCATTCGAGATTGCCATGCTTTCCCATGTGGATGACGGCGTCGGCGCCAAATTCGCGCCGCAGGAAAGCATAGAAGGCAATATAGCCATGCGGCGGCACGAGATCCGGCGAATGATAGCTCTCCTTCGGATCGATATTGTAGCCGCGCGCCGGCTGGATGCCGACCAGGACGCCGCCGAAGCGGGCGAAAGGCAGGGCGAAGACGCCGTCGCGAAAATGGGGGTCGTTCTCTGGCTCGCCCCAGCGCGCCCTCACCTCATCCTGAATCTTTTTGGGAAGAGATTCCAGGAAGTTTTTGTAGCGACTGAGCGAAAGAGCCTCGCGGATGACCCGGCCGTCATGCCGGGAATTGGTCGGCCCCTCCATAAGATGCCAGATCAGCGCGTCGCCATCGGCCGGAACATCGGCGACCGGGTAACCCGTACCCGCCATCGCCCGAAGCACCTCGATGCTGCCGGCCGGCGTGTCGAGTCCGACGCCGTTGCCGAGTCGGCCGTCGCGGTTCGGATAATTCGCCATGATGAGGGCGATGCGCCTCCTATTGGCGGGCGTCCGGCGCAGCCGCACCCAACTGGCGGCGAGCTCCGCCGTATAGCGGAGCCGGCCGGCGTCGGGCAGGCTTGCCACGATGTTCGCCTCGACAGCCGCGTCGTAACGCGCCGCCGTCTTGAAGGACACCGCCCGCGCCAATACCCGCCCGTCGACTTCGGGCAGCGCCACATTCATGCCGAGGTCGCGCGCCGACAGACCCTGCGACGAGGTCACCCAGGCCTCCCGCGACGAAGCCGACAGGATTGCCTGCAGTACGACTGCGCCATCCGTCTCCAGCACAGTCGGTTGCCGGTCCGCGCCCGGCGCGGAGACCGCAAAGCCCGTTGTGTTGATGACGACATCCGGTTTCAACGCCGAAAACACGCTCTCGAGAATGCCTGTCGAAACGGGATCCTTTAGGCTGTAGGCAAAGACCGGCAGCGGCCGCAGGCCAAGTGCGGCCAGGGCCTCGACCAGCGCCTCGACCGGCCCGGTCTCGCCGCTCTGGACGAGGGCACGGTAGAAGCTGATGGCGACGATGGGGGACGTGGGTTCGAATTCCACCTCTTCTGTCGAGCTTGGTGTACCCCCCTCTGTCCTGCCGGACATCTCCCCCACAAGGGGGGAGATCGGGGATGCGAGGCTTCGCTCCATCTCTTCAGCCGAAAGTGCGGCATTCTCACGCATTTTTTTTGTTGGAAGTCCGAGCGACTTGCTGATCTCCCCCCTTGTGGGGGAGATGTCCGGCGAGACAAAGGGGGGGGCCCCACGCTTGACGGACGACGTTGGCGCGACATGCGAACCGACGACCCGCCGCCACTCTTCGACCCCGATCGCCCCTCGCCCCGGCCACCAGATCCCCGCCTTCATCAAAGGCACTGCCAGCGCCGGCTTCTCCGCGCCCGATAGCATCGCCGAGGCATAAGCAAGGAAGCTCCGCGTATTGGCGTCGCCGCCCTCGATCAGATAGACCCAGAGCGCGTTGAGATCGTCGAGGTCAACATTGGAGAAAGGAACCAGCCCCGCATCTGGCTTGGCATCGCCAGGCAATACTGCAATCAGTGCGCCGTTGCGGGCGGCAACGGCGTGCAGCGCCTCCAGCGCATAATGGAAATAGCTGGCGCCGCCGAGCGCACGCACGACGATCAGCTTGGCGTGCCGGGCCGTTCGCTCGACATAGGTATCGACTGACATCGGATGCTTGAGGCTCATCAGATTCGCGAGCCTCAGCGAATGCGGCATTCCCTCGCAGCCGCGATAGGCGGTAGCGACCGCGGCAAGTTCGGTGTCGGCAGCCGAAAGGAACAGCATATCGCCCGGCGACTGGCCGAGGTCGATTGCCTCTTCGCCGTCGCTGATCGTTCCCTGCTGGGCCAGAAGCAGATGCATCGATTATCCTTGAACGAGCGCTTCAATCGCCTTGCGCACCGCGCCCTGGTTCATTTCGTGCAAGCCGATGACGACGAGGCGCGTGCGGCGCGCCTCGCCCGCTGCCCAGGCGCGGTCGAAATACTGGTCGATGCGGCTGCCGACGGCCTGCAGTTGCAGGCGCATGGGCTTGCCCGAGACGTCGATGAAGCCCTTGAGGCGCAGCACATCATGCTCGGCGATGATGCCCTTCAGCTTCTCGACAAAGCCTGTCGGATCGGAAACAGCGCCGAGTTCGACAACGAAGCTGTCGAACTCGTCGTGGTCGTGTGGCGCCCCATCCTCGTGCTCCAGCTCGTGATGGGATTTGCGGTTGGCGATATCGTCTTCCGCGCCGATGCCGAGGCCGAGCAACACGCCTGCCGGCACCTCGCCATTCCTGGCCTCGATCATGACCGGCTTGCGGGCGATGCGGGAGGCGACTTCGTTCTTCACGCGGCCCAGGCCATCCCCATCGATCAGGTCGGTCTTGTTGAGGACGATGAGATCGGCGCATGTGAGCTGGTCTTCGAACAGCTCCTCGATCGGGCTCTCGTGATCGAGCGAGTCGTCCTCGACGCGCGCCGCCTCGACAGCAGCATGGTCATCGGCGAAACGGCCGGCGGCAACGGCCGCACTGTCGACAACCGTAATGACGCCGTCGACGGTCACCTGGGTGCGGATATCAGGCCAGTTGAAGGCGGAGACCAGCGGCTGCGGCAGGGCGAGGCCGGAGGTTTCGATGACGATATGGTCAGGCCGCTGTTCGCGCTCCAGGAGCTTCGTCATCGTTGGAATGAAATCGTCGGCGACGGTGCAGCAGATGCAGCCATTGGTGAGCTCGATAATGTCGTCCTCGCTGCAATTCTCCGCGCCGCAGCCCTTCAGCACCTCGCCATCGACACCGAGATCGCCGAATTCGTTGATGATAAGCGCAATCTTTTTGCCGCCGGCATTGGTGAGCAGGTTGCGGATCATCGTCGTCTTGCCGGCGCCAAGGAAGCCGGTGATGACGGTTGCGGGGATTTTCTGCTGGATCATGGAACTTCAACCCTTCATTTTCAGCGGCAGACCGGCCGCGATGAAATAGACTTCGTCGGCCTGCGCCGCGATTATTTGGTGCAGCCGTCCGGCATGATCGCGAAAATCGCGCGCCATCCGATTGTCAGGCACGATGCCGAGGCCAACCTCGTTGGAAACGAAGACCAGCCGCGCCTTGGCGCCAGGCAGGAAATCAGCGAGCGCGGCAAATTCCACAGCCATCTCGCGCTCCGCCATCATCAGGTTGGTCACCCAGAGAGTCAGGCAATCGACAAGCACAATGCGCCCCTCGCCGTCGATCGCGGCAAGCACGCCGAGAAGATCGAGCGGCTCCTCATGCGTCGTCCAGGAAGGGCCGCGATCGGCCTTGTGCTGGGCAATACGCGTCTGCATCTCCTCGTCCCAGGCACGGCCGGTGGCGAGGTAGTGGCGCTCGTCGCCGCTTGCCATAACGAGATTTTCGGCAAAACGGGATTTGCCGGAACGGGCGCCGCCGAGGATGAGGGTGTGGGAGGGGGCAGCCGTCATGCCCAGACAGTCCTATGACCGGATGCGGTACCCCGCCCCACCTCATTCCTGTGCTTGTCATAGGAATCCAGCCACGGCGCGTCGGCGCCGTGAATAATTCTATGCTGCCGTGAAGGGATTCTCCTGTGCCCAAGGACTTGGGCCCGCTGGATTCCTGTGACAAGCACAGGAATGAGGGAGGAAAGGAAACTCCTTCCCAGCGGCCCCGTGCCGGACGGCGGCGGCATCTGCAAGTCACCTTCCAAGCGCACCACCAGAGGCGGCGCTGAATTCAATCGTTCAGCCAAAACAACCTCCGTGCTGGCAGCGGGTCTCTTGCCCAGGGTTGGGCTTTTCGCCCGGCACGGAAGGCAGGTCTCCTGGCTCGCGGTTATCGGCGGCGATCGGGGCGAACCGGAAGTCCGGTCGCCCCTGATCGTGCCAGCGGATCTGCCTCGCCTTCCCGGCTGCCTCGGTGAAAAGGTGGACGATTCGTAGAGATAGAGGCGTCCGACCCCGGTTGATCACCATGCATTTCCAGTGGCTTTTCCGGCATGCCGCCCATCCCGCCCGCCTGCACGATTGCAGCCCGCCGGCCGAAAGGGTTCGATGCCGGATGGAAGACCCTGACCGCTCTACAGTCGCGGGGTCGGCTGTGATGAATGCGCCCGATGTGGGTCCGCCCCGTCACATTCCCTTTTCATCCGGAAGGCGAAATGCCGATCCGGAACCATCCGTTATCCCTGGGATGGTTAGGCAAGCCGGGGGGTGAAGTCAACCGACCTTCGAAACCGCTCCAGCTCCAGACTGCGCAAAAGATCGGCCAACACCACTGACCCTACCGGAAATATCGTCTATTATCAGCGGCTTACGTCATAAATATTTGACCCGACCGTCGGCTTTTCGCCGCAATTGCGTTGCAAGGCGACTGCACCTCCGCCCTTGACCCGGCCTCTCATCGCCTAGTTGTCTAGCCATGCTTATGAAATTGGATCGGCGGCGCCTGCGCACGCTGCGTGTTTTCTTCGATCCGGGCCGGCTGCGCGCCCTGACGCGCCGCAGCGAAGTTGGCTTGTCGCTGGCAGGCGCCATCGTCGGCATCGCCTCGGGTCTTGCCGTGACCGGCATGAGCTATGTCTCCAACGAGTTGCACCAGCTAGTTTTCGGCATCGCCGACAGCGAAAGGTTGAGCGCGTCGGTCATCGAGGACAAGATGCTGCTGCTTACCGCCCCGGTCATCGGCGGTACCCTGCTCGGCCTGCTGCTTCTGGTCCTCGCCAAACGGCGCAAGAAACCGATGGTCGACCCGATCGAGGCGAATGCGCTGCATGGCGGCCGCCTCTCGTTGACCGACAGCATCATCGTTGCCGTACAGAACCTGATCTCCAACGGCTTCGGCGCCTCCGTCGGTCTGGAGGCCGGCTATACCCAGCTCGCCGCCGGCATTGCCTCCAAATTCGGCCTCAAGCTGCAGCTGCGCCGCTCGGACCTGCGCATACTCGTCGGTTGCGGCGCGGCCGGCGCCATCGCCGCCGCTTTCAACGCGCCGCTGACGGGCGCCTTCTACGCCTTCGAGCTGATCATCGGCACCTACACCATCGTGTCGTTGACCCCGGTCGTCGTCTCCGCCCTCGTTTCAACCCTCATCGCAAGGTTGCTTGCCGAGGGCGATTTCACCATCGATATCGGCAGCTTCGGCTCGGTCGTGCCGGCCGATTATATCCCGGCGCTGCTGCTCGGCGTCTTCTGCGCCGGCGTTGGCATTCTCCTCATGCAGGGCGTGGCCTTCGTCGAGGAGGTGGCGCGCAAAAGCTCGATTGCCCCGCCCTTTCGCCCGGCGCTCGGCGGCATTATCGTCGGGCTTCTGGCGATGATTTCGCCGCAGGTGCTCTCGGCTGGCCACGGCGCGCTGCATCTGAACCTCTCCCGCGACGTGGCAATCCCGGCGCTGATCGGTCTCTTCCTCCTGAAATCCCTTGCCTCGGCGATCTCGATCGGCTCCGGTTTCAGAGGCGGGCTGTTCTTCGCCTCGCTGTTCATGGGCGCCCTGCTCGGCAAGCTCTTTGCTTATTGCGGCCCCTATTTCGCCGATGCGACATTGACGCCGGTCATTTATGCCGTGGTCGGGATGAGTTCCCTGGCGGTCGCCGTCATTGGCGGGCCATTGACGATGACCTTTCTGGCGCTCGAAATCACTGGCGATTTCCCGATCACGGCACTGGTTCTTGCCGCCGTCATCACCTCCTCGCTCGTCGTGCGCTCGACCTTCGGCTACTCCTTCGCCACATGGCGCTTCCACCTGCGCGGCGAAAGCATCCGCAGCGCCCACGACGTTGGCTGGATCCGCAATCTGACGGTGAACAAGCTGATGCGCGCCGACGTGAAGACGGCAAAGGCCGATATCTCGCTGGAAGACTTCAAGAAGGCCTTCCCGATCGGCTCAACCCAACGCGTCATTCTCACAGAGGAGAACGAAAAATATGCTGGCCTCGTGCTCGTGCCCGAGATCTACGCCAATCCGACCGACGCCCAGGACGAGAGCCAGAGGCTTGCCGATTTCGTCCGCTACCGCAATGATTTCCTGCAGCCGCAGATGAATGCAAAGCAGGCGGCGGCGATCTTCGACAGGAGCGAAAGCGAAGCGCTCGCCGTCGTCAACAATCTGATCGAGCGCAAGGTGGTGGGACAGCTCAGCGAAAGCCACACGCTGCGCCGCTACAGCGAAGAACTCGACCGGCGCCGCCGCGAGGTGTCGGGCGAGATTTGAGCGAGCCTAAGAAGCGGCGCGGGCAAGCCTGTAAACGTCGGCTCTCTTCGAAACGCCGCGCAGATCGAAAGCGCCGAGATAGTCGCAGGGCACGGCGCAGGTCGCTGCGAAGCTTTCTGACAACAGCAGGGGCTGCTCAAGCGTTCCGCACAGCTTTTCAAGCCGCGACGCCTCGTTGACGGCCCTGCCGATCACGGTGAAGTCCAGCCGGCCCTGGGCGCCGACATTTCCGTAAAAAACCTCGCCGAGATGCAAGACGACATCAATACCGATATCGGGGCCACCATCCAGCGTCCGTTCGCGATTGAGCTCCTCGTTTGCCCTCAGCAGGTTCTGCGCCGAAGCCAATGCGGCCTTGCAAGCCCTTTGCGGATCCTCGGCGTCCGTCGGAAAGATTGCCAACACGCTATCGCCCATGAACTTGAGGATCTCGCCGGAATTTTCCTCGACGTGCCGGTCGATCAGTTCGAAGTGCTCGTTGAGAAAGCCGACGATCTCCCCCGGCTGATAGGCCTCGGTCAGCGCCGTGAAGTTGCGGAGGTCGGCAAGCAGGATGGCAGCATCGATGGAGCCGCCCATTCCCCTGCGGGTTTCACCGGCAAGGATGCGCGCGCTCGTCCTGGCGCCGGTATAGACGGCGAGGATATCGGTCGCGGTCTTGGAAACCGCGACACGGTAAGCGGCAAGCCCCAGCGCTGGGAACAGTTCATCGATGATCGCCAGCTGATCATCTGAAAATCCGCCCGGAGAATCGCTCGTCAGAGAGAAACCGAGCCCGCGCAGCGCGACTTCCTTCGGGAACTCGAAAAGATTGACCACATGGTCCGTGCCACCGGCAAGCGCAAATTCGTGGAGCTCGCCATAGTGGAGACCCTCGCCTTTCGCCAGGTTCCATCGCCCCGTCTTCTCACCGCGGTTCAGAAGATAGAATATCGGCGTCTTCTCGAAGTTGCGCTCGGTCTCGCTGCCGTGCTCCGCATTCTCGAGAACAGTCTCACCGCCCCGCATGAAATTGGCCGCGACGCCGCGATACATCGGATGCAGGGACGGCATGCGGATGCTTGCCCGCCAGATCGGAAACCCGTCCGCAATCAGCCGTTCACACAGGCCGGCGACGAGATCACCAATATGCTCGCTGGTGATTCCCTGCTCTATAACCCACTGGATATGATCTTTAATTTCCAAGCCTCCGCGTGAGGATCAACAACCTTTTATTAGCCTGCTTCGCATCGCGATTCTACTCTTGAGCGAATTAAGTAATGCAGCACGACCGAAGATGCGCCTATCCTCTGAGACTCCGACCTCCGGCCAACGTGTTTTCGAGCGGGCCTCTCTCGGCCTTTCTGATTGGCAGCGAAATCCGGTACTCTCAAATGGCCCCTTGCGCGACCTTCTTCAACGCGCCGCACCCGAGACGCGAAACCGCAGGCGCGGCCTTGATGGGTGGCGGCTAATCAATCAGCCCGGCCAGCCAGTGTGGGTCGAGGCAACGTTGCAATTCCCCGGCGATCTCATCGAGCGCCTGCTCCACGCCTTGACGATAATTCGTCCGCCCGCCCGATAACCCAAAGCTTTCCAGCAGTCGGGTGCGGTAGGCGTCACTGCCGAAGAGCCCGTGCAGGTAGGTGCCCATGATCCGGCCGTCGGCCGAAAGCGCCCCGTCGGGCGCACCGTCGATGATCGCCGAAGGCCTGATACAATCCGGGCCGCCGGTGACGCCGAGATGGATCTGGTAGCCGGCAAGCGGCACGTCATATTCGGTCGAGCGGGCCTGGCTGTTGCGCACGGTCTTCTCCGACGCCATCTCGGTCTCGACGTCGAGCAGCGCCAGCCCCGGCGCCTCGGAGGTTCCGCCCTCGATTCCCAGCGGATCGCGGACCGTGCGTCCGAGCATCTGGTAGCCGCCGCAGATGCCGATCACCCGGCCGCCGCGCCGGACATGCGCCGCAAGATCGCGGTCCCAGCCTTTAATTCTGAGATCGGCGAGGTCCGCTATCGTCGATTTCGAGCCCGGAAGAATGACGAGGCTCGCATCGGCAGGCAGCCGCTCGCCTGAGCGCACGAATACCAACTCGACATCCGCCTCCGCCTTCAGCGGATCGAGATCATCGAAATTGGCAATGCGCGGCAGCATCGGCACGGCAATCTTCAGCGCTCCGGCACCGCCCCTCGCCAGTCGTTCGAGGACGACCGAATCCTCGGCCGGCAGGCGCGCGGCAGCCTGCAGCCACGGCACGACGCCGAAGCAGGGCCAACCGGTGAAACATTCGATGGCGCGGATGCCGTCGTCGAAGAGCGAGACGTCGCCGCGGAACTTGTTGATGAGATAGCCCGCGATCATCGCTCTATCGCCCTCGTCGAGGATCGCCTGCGTACCGACCAGCGAGGCGATGACGCCGCCGCGATCAATATCGCCGACGAGCACGACGGGCACGCCCGCTTTCGTCGCAAAGCCCATATTGGCGATGTCGCCGGCTCTGAGATTGATTTCTGCCGGCGAGCCGGCACCCTCGACGACGACGAGATCGGCGCCGGCAGACACCTTTTCGAAGCTTTCGAGCACGGCGCCGAGCAGTTGCGGCTTCAGCCGCTGATAATCCCGCCCCTTCGCCTGCCCGAACACCCTGCCCTGCACGATGATCTGGCTGCCGCTTTCCGATTGCGGTTTGAGCAGCACCGGGTTCATATGCACCGAAGGCGGCGTGCGGGCGGCGAGCGACTGCAGCCATTGCGCCCGGCCGATCTCGCCGCCGTCATCGGCGACCGCCGCGTTGTTCGACATATTCTGCGGCTTGAATGGCCGCACGGTGAGCCCGGCATTGGCCGCCAGCCGACAGAGACCCGCCACCAACACCGTCTTGCCGACATCCGAGCCGGTTCCCTGCAGCATGATCGCTCTTGCCATGGCGGCCGCCTTTCCCTAGGGCACCGCGCTTCCGAAAATCGATTCAGATTTTTTCGGGCCGATGCACTAGCCGGAGGCCTACAATGGCCGCCGATCCCGGGTCAAGACTTCGGATATTCTCGCGAAAGCGCGAAAACCGCGCAGGCCTTGGCTCTGCGCGGTTTGCCGAAAACTCAGGCGCCTTCGCCCCTACACGGCGAAGCTCGCTTTCTCCGGTACGCACTACCTGAACCGGAGAAGCAGCGGTCGTTGCCGCTACATCCCAACTGATAACGGCACATTCTTACCGGAGAGTTATTGAAGGCTTACGCAAATGTTAATTTTGACTTTTTTTGATCTGCACGGCGGAATTTCCGCCGCCACTGCGCCGGCGTTCCCAGACGGCGTCAATTTTCGATCTGGGGAAATATTAGCTGCGAACTATATTCTTCGAATTCAATAATTTAGTTCCGCAACCACGAGCAGAAGACGGTTGATTTCTCCGAGCGAACGCGTAGGCTTCGACAAAATAAGCCATTGCTAAACATGGTCTGCGACGAGTTGCCGGAGCCGGTGGGACGGCGCCCGTGAACGGGAAACGCCTGTTGCGGGATCGCCCCAGGTGAATCCCGGCAGCACGTTGTCTAAGAAGAATTCGGGGAAGACGATGAAGACGCTTTTGATTTCGGCCGTCTTTGCCGCGGCTCTTTTGAGCGCGATCGTGCCGGCCGAAGCCGCCGAATGCGGCAAAGTATCGATCGCCGAGATGAAATGGGCCTCGGCCGGCATTGCCGCAAACTTCGACAAGTTTATCCTGGAAAACGGCTACGGCTGTTCCGTCACCATCGTCGACGGCGACACCCTTCCGACCTTCGCCTCGATGAATGAGAAAGGCACCCCCGATATCGCATCGGAATACTGGATCAACTCCGTCAGGGCTCTGCTCGATCAGGCCGTCAATACCGGCCGGCTGGTGCAGGGCGCCGAGATACTCGCCGATGGCGCGGTCGAGGGTTGGTTTATCCCAAAATTCATTGCCGACGCCAATCCCGATATTCGCTCGGTCGAGGACGCGCTGAAGCACCCCGAGCTCTTTCCTGCCGAGGATGATCCGTCGAAAGGCGCGGTTTACAACTGTCCCGCCGACTGGAGCTGCCAGATATCGACCACCAACCTCTTCAAGGCCCTGGCCGCCGACAAAAAGGGCTTCGAACTTGTCGAGACCGGCAGTCCCCAGCGGCTCGATGCCTCGATCGCCCGGGCTTTCGACAATAAGATCGGCTGGCTCGGTTATTACTGGGCGCCGACCGCCATCCTCGGCAAGTACGACATGACGCGGCTGAGCTTCGGCGTCAGTCACAACAAGGCCGAATGGGATCGCTGCACTGCGGTTGCCGGCTGCATCAGGCCTGAGCTCAATTCCTATCCGGTCTCGCGCGCCTTCACGCTGATGACCAGGTCTTTCGCCAGCCGCGCCGGACCTGTCACGACCTATCTCAAGACCCGCAAATGGGACAATGAGACGATCAACCAGGTGCTCGCCTGGCAGGATGAAAATCGCGAAAGCAATGAGGATGCCGCTATCTATTTCCTGCGCAATTACGAGAACTTGTGGGTGAAATGGGTGCCCGCCGATGTAGCCGAAAAAGTCAAAGCGAGCCTATAACGGCAGATGGCACCTACCATCGGACGATTCGAATGACAGGCAACGTTCCCTTTCCCGACCGCGATACCGTTGCGGAAAAGCTCGCCGCGCTATCGGAAGCCGATAAATCATATCTGGCTTTGCTCATGGAAAATGCCGCCCAGGACGACAACCTGCTCGACGGCCTGCGGCGCCATCTCGACCTTGCGGCGAAGTCGCATTTCCTGAACTCGCTGAAGCTTGAAAACCTTGGATCATGGCTCGGGACCCAGGCGCCGGATCGCCTGCAGATACGACTGATGGAAACCGCTCGCTCGAGCCAGCATCCCGCCTACCAAGCCTTCCGGACCGGTCTCAGCCGATCCGGCGGCCTCGAAAAGGCATATCCTCCGGTGCCTTGATCCGGCCGCGGATGGCCCGTTCAGCCCGGCAAAGCTGCCGGCCGATTACTTCCTCGCAGCCCTGTCGACCGAGCGACCGGCGTCCTGTGTGGCGTTGACGGCGTTCGCCGTATCTTTCCCCATGCCGCGGATCGTGTTGCCGCAGGAGGAAAGAGCAAGAAGAACCATGAAGGCTGCGGCAATTTTGGCCGTTGTCGTCATTTCGAATATCCTTGTTTGAAATCAACCCCGAACGGCACTCGTGCCATCCGCGCCGATAACGCACAAAGGAACAAAAGGTTCAGCGGGAGAAAGACGTCCTCAGGCGGCGACCGCCTTCGCTCTCTCGGCGAAAGCACTGCGGATGCTGTCGGCCACCGTCTCGATCGGTCCAGACATCTGCGAGGCGGTCAGCAGCCGGATATCGAAGGAGCCGAGCTCCGGCAGCCCTTCCTGCAGCCCGAGGATCGACATGTCCTCGCTGACATAGGAGAGCGGCAGCGGCGCGATGGCGAGATCGGAAAGCACGGCGGCGCGTTGCGCCATCGTGTGGCCGCTGAGATAGGCGACGCGATACGGCCGCTTGTTGCGTTCGAGCTGCGATAGCGCCTCCTGGCGCCAGATGCAGCCGTCCTCCCAGATCGAAATCGGCAGGGGATCGCGCCGATGCGCCGAACCGCACCTTGCGCCGGCCCAGACCAGCCGCTCGCGAAACACCACTTCGCCACCGGTCGGAAACGGCCGCGTCGCGCAGTTGATCAGCGCCAGGTCGAGCCGCTGCTCCTCCATGCGCTTCTTCAGCCCGACGCTCATGTCGATCGTCACGTCGACCATGATGCCGGGATAGCTTTCGGCAAAACTCTTGAGGATCCTCGGCAGCAGCCGCTCGCCGATATCTTCAGGCGCGCCGAGCCTGACGACACCGGTGAGCTCCGGCATGATGAAGCGCGACACCGCCTCGTTCGACAGGGCGAGGATGTTGCGGGCGTAGGAAAGCAGCATCTCGCCGTGGCGTGTCAGCGTCACCGAGCGGGCGTCGCGCAAAAACAGGGTCGCGCCGAGCTGTTCCTCGAGCTTCTTGATCTGCATCGACACTGCTGACGGCGTGCGGAACACCGCTTCGGCGGCAGTGGAAAAATTGCCCGTCTCGGCGATGGCGACGAAGGTACGCAGCACATCGTTGTCAAGCAAAGGAATGGGACGGCGAAAGGGAAGGCTCATCGTCGCATCTTTCAATTTTTCTGATCTTTAACCGCATATCATTTTGTTTGATTGAATGTCAATCGCTCCCCATAGTCAGCGTGTCGCCAACTAGCGCAGCAAAGGAGGCTCGACATGGCGCAATCAAGCACCTGGAATATCCTACAAGCCCTTTCAGCATTCAAGTCGCATCGGCGCAGGGATGCGAACCACGAACATGCGCTGCGGGAGTTGAAGCGATTTCCGTCGCACCTGCTGGCTGATTGCCAGCGTGAAATGGAATTGCCGCCCCTCAACTCGGTCGCTCGACCGAAGCGGGTTCTGAGGATCGTGGAATCGCGTGCATAATGCCGATCTCTGGATGGGATCAGGACACTCAGGTCTTCGGACGACATTGCCGTCGAACTCGGCAACACGGGCCCGGGCCGATGGCCTCACGGCGATCGGCTCATATCCCACCTATCAGCTTGAAAGCTATAATCCACATCGTCGCCGCGACGAGCGTCTCGAGCATCCGCCAGGAGGCTGGCCTGGAGAAGATTGGCCGCAGCCACATTGCGCCATATCCGAGCGCAAAGAAAAACAGGAAGGAGCCGGTCACGGCGCCTGCGGCAAACGAAGCCTGCTGCCCCGGATACCGCGTCGATATCGTACCGAGCAGCACCACCGTGTCGAGGTAGACATGCGGATTGAGCCAGGTCAGCGCGAGGCAGGTCGCAAGCGTACGGCAAAAGCCTGTCGTTTCGGCTTCCGCCGCTGTCAGCACAGCGGACGACCGTAAGGCGGAATAGAGGCTCTTGGCTCCGTACCAGGCCAGAAACGCGGCTCCCCCGTACCGCATGACCGGATCGAGCCAGGGCACGAAGCCGACGATCTGCTGGAGGCTGGTGACGCCGAGCATGATCAGTGCCGCGTCGGATAAGGCGCAGGTGAGGCAGACGGCGAAGACATGTTCATGGCGCAGGCCCTGGCGAAGGATGAAGGCGTTCTGCGCGCCGATCGCCACGATCAGGCTGAGCCCCATCATCAGGCCTGTAACATAAATCGAAAAATTCATCGTTTCAGCAACACGTCTCAGCTTCGATGAAGTTGCGGTATCGCCTGAAATTGGCTTAGTCTAATTAATCTGTCTTATCCCAATTAAGAGAAATTAATCCATGCTCGACTATCCCGCTCTTCGCGCCGTTGCAACCGTCGCCCAGACCGGCAGCTTCGAAAGGGCGGCGACCCTGTTGAACGTGACGCCTTCGGCGGTCTCGCAGCGGGTCAAGCAGCTCGAAGAACGCCTCGGCGTCATCCTGATCGCCAGAGGCACCCCCTGTACCGCAACCGAAAAGGGTGAATGGCTCTGTCGCCACATCGAGAATGTCGGCATGCTCGAGGCCGAGCTTTTCGGGCAGCTGCCGGCTCTTGTCGATCCCGACGAGCCACGCCAAAGGGTCACGCTTCAGATCGCGACCAACGCCGACAGCCTCGGCACATGGTTCGTGGAGGCCATGTCGAATTTCTCCAAAACCTCGTCCTATCTGTTGAATGTCGCCGTCGACGACCAGGATCACACCGCCGAATGGCTGCAGCGAGGACGGGTGATCGCAGCCGTCACCAGCCTGGAGAAGCCGATCCGGGGATGCCGGCGTTTCGCGCTTGGAACTCTCCGTTACAACGCCACCGCGACACCCGATTTTGTCGCCCGCCACTTCCCGGACGGCGTGACGTCGGAGGCGATCCGCAACGCTCCGGCCCTGACCTTCAACCAAAAGGACAGGCTTCAGAGCAACTGGGTAAGGCAGACTTTCGGCCAAGATCTGGACTACCCCACACATTGGCTGCCCTCGCCGCAAAGCTTCGTCGAGGCCACCCTTTCCGGCATGGGATGGGGAATGAATCCGACCCAGCTCACCCGCGAACATTTCGCATCAGGACGGCTGGTCGAGCTTGTTGCCGACACGCCGCTGGACGTCCCACTCTACTGGCAGATAAACCGCCTCGCCGCCGACCGCCTGGCGGAGTTGACGCGCGAAGTCGTCGCCGTGGCGAAGCGCTGTCTTTAATTCCGTCAGGCATGCCTCTTCTTCAGGCTCCACCGCGGCAGAGATACTCTTCGATTGGAGCGATCACACGTAGGCCGTGCGGCTGCCGAGGTTCGACGAAATTCTTCGTACCGATCCGCTCGCTTTGACGAGCTTCTCTAGGAGATGGCGATGATCTCCAGCTCCTGGCCGCTTGTCTCCATCACATCGCCGACAGCCCTCCCCATCAGCAGCTGCGCCACCGGAGAGACGTAGGAAATCGATCCGGCCTTGGGATCTGCTTCGTCTTCGCCGACGAGCCGATAGGTCTGCACGCGTCCGTCGTCGCGGCTGAAAGTGACCGTACTGCCGAAGGCAACCACGTCGGCTGACGTTGGGTCAGGCATGAGTTGGGCCGTGCGAAGTCTGGCCGATAAGTATCGGAGATCACGCAAAGGATTGGCAGCTTGGCGCCGCCGTTCGTTTACGTCTTCGATGGCGCTCGTCGCATCATAGGCCGTGCGCGCCTGTTGAAACTGCAGTTCGAGAGCCTTCAACCCGGCTTGCGTGACGAGGTTCGGATGCAGCGAAATTGCCCGGTCCGGCAACAGGGTTTCCGAAGCGGTTTCGAAACTCTCTTCCTTGGTGAAGGCAACAGCCAATCAATGACTCCATTTTAGACGCTACGCGCTCTTATGGTTAGTGTGGATGGTCCCAGTCCGGAACGATACACCGATGGCCGACAAACCGCCAATCTTGCCCTGTTGCAAACGTCTACGGCCCAGAGGCGCCCCGGGAACGTCCGGGCCGACACCGCGTTTATCTCAACCGGATGCACTGTAGCGCAGGAGGAACGAATGCCCGGCCAGCAGCGAAAGAGCGGCGACACAGTCAGGATCAGACCATGCCTTCATTCCTGACGGAAGCGATGCCGCTGACGCCAAGCTGGTGGGAGATCGCCTTGCGGATCATACTGACGGTGATCGCGGGCGGACTGATTGGCCTCGATCGCGAGCGCGGCGGTCACCCGGCGGGCTTCAGGACTACTATCCTGGTGGCTCTTGCCGCCTGCCTGGCGATGATCCAGGCAAACCTCCTTCTATCGACCTACGGAAAAACCTTTAGTTATTTCACGCAGATGGACGTCCTGCGCTTTCCCCTCGGCGTGCTGACGGGCGTCGGCTTCATCGGCGGCGGCGCGATTCTGAGACGTGGCGACACGATGACCGGCGTCACCACGGCCGCTACCATGTGGTTCATGACCGTCGTCGGTCTCTGCTTCGGCGGTGGCCAGATCCTGACCGGGACGGTGGCGACCGCCGTCGCCTTCATCGTCTTGTCGCCAATGAAGCAGCTGGATATGTGGCTGCGTTGCGAACAGAAGGCAACACTCGTCATTCACAGATCCGAAGCCGACTTGCCGGAATTATCGGAGGTGCTTGGACCGCTAGGTTGCGTTGCGCTGTTCGTTTCTTTTGGACAGACCAGCGAGGGCCGCCCTGGCGTCACGTTCGAACTGCGATGGATGTCCAAAAACCGCGACGCCTCCGCCCGCGCGATTTTCGATGCTGTTTCAGAGTCCTATCATGTCGCAGGATTTTCCATGCATTCGACTTCGACGTAACGAACTCGCAGGCTGTCGCACGATCATTTGGAAACATGCTGGGGTTTGCCCTTTGTCTTGGTCGATGCGAATTCCTCGAGCTGTTTTTCGCTCATGCTTTTTTCCATCTGCTTCGAAGCACCCTTGAGTTCTTTCTTGGGCGTCTCTCCGCGTTTGGCTGAAAGTGCGGCGCCCGCCGCCTTTTGCTGGGCCTTGGATTTGGCTGGCATTTCAATCTCCTCTCGTCCAGACGAGGCATGCCGACATCAATGTTTCCTGAGTTCCTCAGACTTGTGAGCGGCGCACTTCCCCGATTTATCGCTCTCGAACGATATATCGCGGGCTTTCCGCCGACGCCTTCACCATATGGCACTTGATCTTCGTCTGGCTGGTCTGTTTACTGGTCACTCTGTCCTCGGTGCTTCCCTGGCTGGTATCCCAGCTCACTTTGTCGCCCTTCTGCAATTGTCGCGTCATGGCGGCTCCTTGGAGAGGAAGCTGCGACCTGAGCCGCAGCCTGCCACTCCTCAATTGATGGTTGCCCACTGGCTGCGGACATCTCTGGCGTTCTTCGACAGGTGGACATGGGCATCGACGTGATCGACCCAGTCAATCGGGATCAGATGGTGTTTGCCGTCCTCCGAGTCGGACTTCGTCAACTTGATGCGGGTCGGACCATCAAGATGATCCACCGTCCCGACGTGGGTGCCGTCAGCCGTCAGAACTTCCATATGTTCACGGATCTGGTCTGCGGAAATCATCATTTCCTCCTTTGCGTCACTGGCAGTTACCTGTCGCAACGATGGGGAACGGAGTTGGTTCCAAGCCATATCGCCGCATACCGAAGGTGCAGTTGAATGCTTCATCCCCCGTGACAACGAGTGCGGCGACCGGCGAGATAGCAGATCGCGCCGGGAAAATTCCAGTTGGCTGTGGTTCGGCATGTCAGCTCAGTTTGGCTCATTGGAGTGATGGGCAAGGCTGAGCGCTGCGCTAACCGTTTTCCCGCGGCTACCTGGGGCACTCTTCATTACACGATCGACAATTGCTTCTCGGCCTTACCCCAGGAGGACGACGCCAAGATCCTACGTCCCAAACATGGAAAAGACGCTCGGCGATGCCTACACCGAGCCGGCCACCGATGTCCGCGGTTACATCAGCGACGTGAAGGCGCAAGATTGGGCGCGTCCCCGCCCACGACCGCGGTCACAGCACAGGTTCATTGGACGAGAAGCGCGATGCCGGTCGCGCTCAGCGCCACGGTCCAGAGGCGATCAAAGTTGATCCATGCCGAGCGGAGTGCCGCAAGGCCGAGCCATTCGAAGACGGCGATCGCCACCACCGCGACGACGGCCAGCATTGCCGCGCCATGTACGGCAACGGCGGCAAGCGCGATCGGCAGCGAACTCGCGGTCGCAAGATCTCCCGCTCGATCCGCCACGCATAGGCTGAGTACCGCGGGAACCAGCATCAAGCCCGCCCCGTGGCTCGTTGCCATCAGGAAGGACCAGAGGCCAAGGCCTGCCATGCCGGCGCGCATGCCGACCCTCACCCGGGGGCGGTGCCCGTAAAGCACGCCGTAGGCAGCGACGCTGAGAATGAGCAGTGCCGCGACGAGCCTGAAATGGTGCGGCTCTAATACCGCGCCGAATGTGACGACCACCACCAGTGTGAGAGCGGCGGAGATGGCATGACCCACGGCAATTGGAGCAAGCGACAACCAGACGATCCGGCGGCTCTGGCGGTGAAGCCCCAGGGCGACCGCAAAGAGCCAGCCCATCGCCGGATTAATGCCGTGAAAGGCGCCGAGACCGACAATCGAAAGCCATGGCCAGACGGTCGTCATTCGCCCTGAGAAGACCGCACTGTCGCCCCCTCCTCCCTATGGATAACAATAGGAATCGGACGAGCAGTCGCCGCCTTCGAGGCGGACCTGATGCGGGCGGTGACCCTTCGGCCAGTCGACGAAAAAGTTCTCGTCGAAGGCGATGCCGCCACCGTCGCCGACATCGAGTTTGACCATCCATCCGTCGATGCCGTCAGGGTAGAATTGCGGATCGATGGCGCCATAGAGCGAATTGGTGAAATAGATCCGCTTGCCGTCGCGGCTGATCTCCACCATCTGTGGCCCACCGTTCAGCGCTCCGTTTACAGCCTTCGGATGGGAGGTACGCGAAACGATCCCGCCGATCCGCACTCGGCCCGTTTCTTTCGGCGCGAAGGGATCGGAAACGTCATACTGGATCATATCGCCGGTGCCCCAACACGAGACGTAGAGAAAACGGTCGTCCATCGACAGGTCGATGTCAGTGACGAGCGGCGCCACGGCGCTGAACCCCTTGAGTACGGGAGGTAGCAGATCCGGGTCCGCCGGCTCCGCCGGAATCTCGATCACTTTCCTCACAGCCCACCGGTCTCCATCGCGATACCATGTCCAGATCGAGGCCGAGAGGTCCTTGAGGCTGATGACACAGCCGACAAAACCATAGGCCTTGGTCGGATCGTGAGCCGGGCGCAGCTCGAAGACGAGCTGGTGCTCCTCGCCGAAATCGATCTCTTGCAGGTGCTTGCGCTTGTGCAGATCCCAGAAATGCAATCGGCGGCCATATTTCGAGCCGAGCAACACCTCGGGAACCAGCCCGTTCTCGAATGTATCCGGCGTGCCCCATTCGCTGGTGATCATCGTATCGTGACCGAGATGCCACCAGAAATCATAGGCAAGCTTCTGCGGCCCACGATCCATTTCCCACTGCCCGAGCACGTCGAAACTCTGGTGATCCAAGAGGAAGATGCCGCCTGGCGCCTTGCCGTCGCGATCGGCGAGCGCATTGATGTAAATTCCCTCGGGTCCGCAGTGGGTCGTGTGCAACCGGGAATAGTTCGCCTTTTCGGCAATCTCCGAAGGCTCGATCACGCGAATGATCTTCGGATTGCGCGGATCCGGCTTGGTGTCGATGATGTGCAGACGCGAGGACCGCAAGCCCGGCACCACCAGATACCGCCGCTCGACATGCGGATGCGGCGCATTGGGGCAAAGACAGGACGAGCAGGCATTCCAGCCGAAATGGTGAAGCTCGTCGCCAAGGTTCGGCATCTCGACCTGTCCGACAATCTGCGAATAGCTTGAAGACGCCGGGTCGACGTCGACGACGGCGATTGCATCCGGTCGCCTTCGCTCTGGGTCGAACGCTGCAACATAGGCGAGCGTTTCCTTTGGAGCCTTGGCCGCCATGCGCGGTGATGGATAGAAGGAAGGATCGGGTCGCCACGTCGCCATCTCCATTCTCCCTGCTGGTATTCCCCATGCGTGGATCCTGATGCAGGCTCTGTTGATGCGGCAAAAACGCGTCGGAAATACGGCCTATCGGCCTTATTTCTTCGATTGAACGCTTGAAGCGCCTTACCGCCAAAATTGGATATACACGACGATCGTAGCGAGCGCGCTCAGGCCCGAACCGATCGTGCCGCAGTCACAGCGTTCCCTCATACGCTGTATGGTGGGGAGAGCGCGCGACAGGGATTCGGACTGTTGCGAGCAATCCGCGCAAGGAAATGCTCGCAAGCTGATCTCATCGGCGAAACTATCGACCAGAGCGGCGATCTGCCGATAGCTCGACCCGGCACGCCTCGCCGAATTCGAGTAGAACGTTCAATGCGCCTGATCTAGCCATACCCTTGATCTCAGAGAGGGAGCGGTTGGGAGCCAGATAAGTCTCGACAATCCTCTCCATCACCAACTCGGCCGCGTCTACAACCGGGCGCGTGGAAAAGAGCCGCATCTGGGCGACTAACGCGTAACAGAAGACGAGATCGGAGACGTCGTCCTTCTGGTGGCTGATTGCGTCACCATAGAGCCGTGTGGCTTCAGCGATGAAATCGGAAAAAAGCTTTTCGCGCTTGGCCATCTCGGCGTCGCGCTGCTTTTCCCTGGCCTGTGATCGCTGAGTCGTCCAAGTGGTAACAAAGGAGGTCAGGCTGCCGATCGCGACGCCTGCGAGCCCCATCAGAGCAGATAGGTATTCGCTCAAGAGTTTGTCCTCTCAAAGGAAGCTAGCACGGCTGTAACGACACCATGCCAAGCTATAGCAGCCGATCCTGCAAACCGGGCAGATGTCGGCATGTCGGGAGCGTGGCGAATTCTCTCTAGTCAGCGAGCGGGGGGCCCACCCACACGCCTGGCGGTATCGCCGGAATGTAATTTGCCAATCCGTTCAGCATCGCCTGCAAGACACTGTCGGTCAGTTCGCGTAGCGCTTCGGCTGGCCCCACGAGACGGTCCACCAACAGGAGCGTCAGGCCATGCAACTGCGACCAGAACACCAGGATGGCACCGTCGAGTTTGCTTTCGTTTTCGGCGGTGTTCGGAATCTCGCACCCCAAGGCGCCGCCGCTCATCGCATCCACGATCAGGGCTTTCATCCTGTAGGCAGCGGTCCTCTCTATCGCCGGACGGTCGCTATCCTGGCCCGTCAGGTAGCCGCCGAACATCAATCTGTAAAGCGCAGGATTATGAACGCCGCCACAGACGTAGGCGCCTGCCATGGCAGCGACGTGACGATCCTGGCCCACTCCATGGGAGGCTGGCTTGCAGCGGAGGCCCTGCGCGGTGTTGCCATGTGGGAGAAATCGATACCGTCCAAGGTCAGGAATGTCATCCTGGCATCCCCGGACATCGACATCGACGTGTTTCGCCGTCAGTTCACGGAAATGGGGCCGAAGAGGCCGCACTTTGCGATCCTGACATCGACGCGCGACAAGGCGCTGGAGGTGTCCGGCTGGCTGTCGGGTGGCGTCAACCGCGTCGGCGGCACCGATCTCAGACCCTATGCACCCCTTCTCGACCAACTCGGCGTTTCCGTGATCGACACGAGCGGCATCGCAACCAGCGATCCGCTCGGCCACAACGCTTTCGCCGACAGTCCCGAGATCGTGCGCATGCTCGGGCGGCGGCTGGCGGGGCAGAGCCTGGAGGGCGGAAAGGCAGGCGTTGCCGATGAGATCGGGATGACAGCGGCCAACTTCGCCGGCTCGGCAGCGCGCGTAGCCGTTGCGGCTCCGGTGGCCATCATCAGTCCGGAGGCACGCGATGCGCTGAAACGGGAGCTTTCCTCCGATGATGGAAAGATCGTCAACGGGCAGATCTCGTACTGAGCCTTCAGCGGGATTCTGCGATGAGGATCCGTCTGAAATCCCCTGTCCGGCAACTTACCGGCCGGACAGGGCTTCACTTCGAGACGATAGGATTCGAAGCCGTACGCCCAAAGGACTCGCAAATGGAAAGTCGCCTGATCCATCGATCGAGTCACGCGCAGAAGAGAGATCCCACATTGTCGAAGCTGCCACCACAGCGTGCCGGCGATACGGACCATTGAAAACGAACGTCACCGATATTGCCCGACTGATCGGAAAGTCGCCGGCAAGCGTGTACAAGGTCTTCCCTACTAAGGCTGCCGTACTGGACGCCGTGGCGGCGAGATTCTTCGAGCAGCGTTTCTGCTTTACCCAGTCTGCTGAAAGCGGCCAAGCCAGTGCAGGAGCGTTTGAAAGAAACGATCTGGAACAGCACCGACTGGTGCTGCAGGCGCGGACAATGACGCTGCGGTCGAACGCGCACGAGCCATCATGGTGCAGTTGACGGTGTTCGGTTCCCGAGGCGGTGGTCGAAGCGTGAACACCTATGATGCCGGCAGCAACGGGAATTTCGACGACGAGCTGCCCCATCTCGACACTCGGCACTGATCACTCCGCCCTCGCATACAGAATTCAGCTCGCTGCATTGGCCTTCGCGGCACGATCTTGCTCAACTGCCATTTCCAAAGGGAAAAAAGCTTGCCGTCTGTTGGAGAGACGCCAGCGGCATCCAGAGCCCACTTCCGCTCGCAGGGTTCAAAGTGCTTGGTACCGACAATAGAGGCCACGAGGTCCATTGTCGGGAGGCGCCGAGATCATTCAATATCGTTGATGCTATCCATAAGCTCTATTCGTTTGAATGATGAGTTCCCGACGCCCATATTAACAGCGTGGACATGGACGAACCTCCCATCGACGACCATGTCCCTGACCCAGGAAAGGAACTGGATAATGACCACGCTCACCTATCGGGGTGGTGGCAAGACCCTCACCTCCGGCGAAGGCCGCTTCGATCTGGGCCATTACGCCCACAAGCTCGTGCTTGCCTGGACGCGCTGGCGGACCGCCCGTGAAATCGAAGCCATGCCGTTTGACGTCCGCAAGGATATCGGCTGGCCGAGCACCGACGACAGCAAACACCGGACCATGTAATGAATGCGACATTCCTCCTGAGATGAGGGCGGCGTCTGCCTCGCGCAACGCCGCCTTTTTCCTGTCCGCTGTGCCGTTCCCAGCCGTTTTCAGCCCCGAATTTCAGTCGCGTATGAGCCTGTCTTCTGCCCCGATCGGCGATTTGACCGGTCAAATTCCGGTCAATGTCGCATATTTGCTCTTCCCGGCCGCATTTTTCCATGCCACTGTCGCTTTTAGGACATCGGCGCGACGCATTCCGCGCAACGAATATGTCATCGCCCCTCGAGCATGGATTTCGCTATGAACAGGATGCAGATCAAGAAGCGCTCACTGGTCTTCTTTATGGTACCGCAATTCACCATGCTGCCCTTTTCGGCAGCGGTGGACACCTTGCGCATCGCCAACCGCATGCTCGGCTATCAGGCCTATACCTGGCGGCTCGCCTCGGTCGACGGAGAGAAGGTCTATTCCTCCTGCGGCATCGGCATCGAGGCAAATTCCTCGCTCGCCGAGGAACGCCGGCATCTGGGCGGCGAAAACCGTCCCGGCATGGTGCTCGTCTGTTCCGGCATCGATATCGAGGAATTCAACAATAAATCCGTCAATGCCTGGCTGCGCGAATGCTACAATCGCGGCGTCGCCGTCGGCAGCCTCTGTACGGGCGCGCATGTGCTGGCTCAGGCCGGCCTCCTGAACGGCAAACGCTGCGCCATCCATTGGGAGAACCTGCCAGGCTTTTCCGAAGCCTTTCCGCAGGCGGAGGTCTATGCCGACCTCTACGAGGTCGACGGCAATCTCTATACCTGCGCCGGCGGCACCGCCTCGCTCGACATGATGCTGAACCTGATTGGCGAGGATTTCGGCGAAAGCCTGGTCAACCGCATCTGCGAGCAGCACCTGACCGACCGCGTGCGCAACCCGCACGACCGCCAGCGCCTGCCGCTGCGCGCCCGTCTTGGCGTGCAGAACGCCAAGGTTCTGTCGATCATCGAGCTGATGGAAGGCAATCTCGCCGAGCCGCTGTCGCTGATCGAGATCGCCGATGGCGCCGGCCTCTCCCGACGCCAGATCGAACGGCTGTTCCGCCAGGAGATGGGCCGTTCGCCGGCCCGCTACTATCTGGAAATTCGCCTTGACCGCGCGCGCCACCTGCTGGTTCAGTCCTCGATGCCCGTCGTCGAGGTCGCCGTCGCCTGCGGCTTCGTCTCGGCCTCGCATTTCTCCAAGTGTTATCGCGAACTCTACCACCGCTCACCGCAGCAGGAACGCGCCGAGCGCAAGATGACCATGGCGACGGCAAGACAGGCTGTTGCGGCTTGAGGCATCGGAAGGTCGCCGAGTGATAGGGCCGTGTCGGCCCCTCATCCGCCTGCCGGCCCCTTCTCCCCGCTTGCGGGGCGAAGGGGATACGCCGCACCGGCTTCCTCAGCCTCAACGCTGCATTTGGCATGCCCCCTCGCCCCGTTTAACCGGGGAGAGGGTTAGGGTGAGGGGCTGCCATTGGCGCAAACCGGACGGTGGCGAGAGGCTAATTACCGGAAGCAGTCCTACTGCGCCACCTCTTCCGTCATCCTGGCGTCGGAATAGACCTGGTTACGGCCGCGATGCTTGGCCATATAGAGGAACTGGTCGGCGGCGTTGAGATAATTCTCGAAGGTTTCATAGCCGCCGATTTCGGCGATGCCGATCGAGATGGTGACGCCGAGTTCCTCGTCGTCGGCCGTTACCTTCAGCCGCGAAATATCCGAGCGGATCTCGTCGCAGAGCTTGGTGGCGGCGGCCGAGTCCATCTGCGGAAAGAGGATGGCGAACTCCTCGCCGCCGAGGCGCGACAACAGGTTGTCGCTGCCGTCGAAGATCGTGAACAGCCTGTTTGCAACTGCTTTCAGCACCTTGTCGCCGATCTCGTGGCCGTATGTGTCGTTCAGCCGCTTGAAGTGGTCAATATCGAGGATGGCGACCGAGCTCGGCACTTTCAACCGCAAGCACTCGTTCACCAGCTTCGGGCCATTGTCATAGAAATAGCGGCGGTTATAGAGGCCGGTCAGATAGTCGCAGGCCGCAGCGGCCCTCAACTGGCGCATCTGCGCCAGTGTTTCCGCATTGTTTGCGATGCGGCATTGCAGCTCCTCGGCCACGAAGGGCCGGTAGACGAAATCGCTGGCGCCGGCTTTGAGGAAACTCGCGGACAGCATGCGATCATTGGAGGAGGAGACGCCGATGACGCGCAACCGGTCCGAACCGAAGCGATGGCGGATGCGCCGCGTCAGCTCGTAGCCGCTCATATCCGGCATGTGATGATCGGTGACGACGAGTTCGATATCGCTATAGGCTTCGAGCGCCGCCAGCGCCTCGAGCCCCGAGCTTGCCTCGACGACCAGATATTGCTGTGCCTTAAGGAGATCGACGAGAACCTGGCGTACCGAGACGACATCGTCGACGACGAGCACCCGCGTCTTGCGGTTGGAGATCGCACGGCGGACGGTGGCGACCAGATTGTCGAGCGCGAACTCATTGTCCTTCAGCACGTAATCGATGACATTGCGCTCCATGATCCTGTTGCGCGTATTGAGATCGAACGTGGCGGTGAAGACGATTGCTGGAATATCGTGCTCGATCGTGCAGTCGAGCGCCTCGCCATAGGGCGAATCCGGCAGGTTCAGATCGACGACCGCCATGGTGTAGCCGTGACCGTCTTCGGCAAGTTCCCTGCGAAGCGCCTTCAGCGACGAGCAGGATTTGACAGCAAGGCCAAGTTCCGTTTGGAACCGATGGCAAAGCACGGCGGAAAACATTCGAGAATCTTCAACCAGAAGTATCTTTAGCCCGCCGGAACGCAGCCCGATGCCATCTCGCTGAAAATCCGCCTGAAAAGCCACAGCCCCTATTCCCCCTTGCGCCTTATGGGCTCGACTCGGCCCTTCCCCCGGCGCGGCGGACGATAACCGAGAGGCTCATCCGCGTGAAGGGGACAAATATCCTGGTTACCTGTAATTGCAAAAATCCAGCGCCCGGCAGCGCCGATCGCCCCCGGCTTCCTCGCGATCCAGATCCTGGAAGGGCCGTCAGGCAACCGCCCGCTCCTTGCGCATGGACTGAATCTGCAGCAGCGTGTCGAGATTCTGGTTGACGCGGCAGTAGAACTCCTCGTCGATGAAGGGACGCAGCATGAAATCATTGCCGCCGGCCTTCAGAAACCGCGCCGAAAGCAGCCGGTTCGAGGACGAGGAAACACCGATGATGCGCAATTCGTGCGAGCCGATATGAGCCCGGATGCGCCGCGTCAGTTCAAAGCCGTCTATATCGGGCATATTGTAGTCGGTGATCATCAGGCCGATATCGCGACTGGCCTTCAGGATCTCCAGCGCCTTGGCGCCGTTTTCGGCGGTGCTCACTCGGAAATTATAGCGCTTCAGCCGGCTCGACAGCAGGGCGCGCGCCGTCGCGCTGTCGTCGACGATCAGCACGTGATGGCGATGATTGGTCAGAAACCGGCAGATCGACTCCGCCAGAAGGTCGACGGCGAAAATATTGTCTTTGAGGATATAGTCGACAATGTCCTTGGCGATCAGTTTGTCGCGCATGCCTTCATGGAAGGTGCCGGTAAACACGATGGTCGGTATGGAGAGATCGACCAGATATTCCAGCGCCTCGCCGTTTTCGGCGCCGGGCAGGTTGATGTTCGAGATCGCCAGCGTGATCGGGTCGGAAGACTTGTCGTAGGAAAACTGCAGATCCTCGAAGCTGCGGCAGATCTCGACATCGATGTCGAACAGCTCCTTCAGGCGCTTGCTGATCATGGAGGTGAATACGTTGGAATCTTCCGCGACAATAATCCGCGCACCGGCAAACATTTCCCCGGAATATTGCATCCCCGAAATACCTAGAAACGCCATAAGCAAACCTTTGATGTAAATTCTGTCCCCGAGCCAATTCGATACATCAATTGATTTGAATAATTATTAATCAGCATCTGCCGCTGCGAAATGAACACGCGGCGCAATGGTGCGCCTGCGATTTCTTTGCGGATATGATTAAGAGTCTGATCGAGAAAGCGGGATAGCGGACCAGCCTTCGTGTCATGAGCTTGATCATTGCAGCCTGGATGAACGTAGCGCATGCCGCTTCTATCATGTTGACGCCTGGTAGCGGGCGTCCGGATCATTCGATCTCTCCGCGTTTGTCGCCTAGATACGCAGGCATTAATCAGACACAGACGGCAAACCCAGCGAGCGCGCCTCGATCTTGTGCAGCAATTCGCGGGCCGAAAACTGGCCCGCCTTGACCTCGGTGATATGATAGCCCGGCTTCACCGGCCGGCCGTCATGGTAAAAAACAGGGAAGAGTCCCTGGCGCCGGCAAGCACGCTGAGCAGCATACCGAGATCGATATCGGTCTCCTGAATTCTACTGTTGTCGATGGCATTCATTTGCGCTAATCATCGCTTCAATGATTCAAGGATTATTGAAATATGGATCAGCGTCAAGCCCTCGCCGCATTTGGCGCGCTTTCACAGGAAACGCGCCTCCACATCATTCGCATGCTTGTCGTATCGGGTCCTGATGGAATGGCGGCAGGCGCCATCGCCGAAAAGGCGGAGGTTTCCCCGTCCAACATCTCCTTCCATTTGAAGGAGCTGGAACGAGCCGGCCTTATTGGCCAACAGCGCGAATCCCGCTCGATCATCTACACGGCCAATTACGAAGCGCTCGGCGGCCTGATCCGCTTCCTAATGGAGGATTGCTGCAGCGCAAATGCAGAGATCTGCGCCCCCGCTGCCACTGTCGCCGCATGCTGCGCACCTGCAAACAAGGAGGAACTGCAGTGACCACAGACCGCGTTTACAATGTGCTCTTTCTCTGCACCGCCAATTCTTCCCGCTCGATCTTGGCTGAATCCATTCTGAAGACCGAGGGCAAGGGCCGATTCAAGGCCTATTCCGCCGGCAGCCAGCCGAGGGGCGAGGTCAATCCTTTGGCGCTGAAGGAGCTTGCGGCACTCGGTTATCCCTCGGCCGGCTTTCGCTCGAAGAGCTGGGACGAATTTGCCAAACCTGAAGCACCGGAGATGGATTTCATCTTCACCGTCTGCGACACCGCCCACGGTGAAGCCTGCCCTGTCTGGATCGGCCATCCGATGACCGCTCACTGGGGCGTCGAGGATCCGGCCGCCGTCGAGGGCAGCGAGGTCGAGAAGGGCCGTGCCTTCGCGCAGGCCGCCCGCTTCCTCAAGAACCGGATCATGGCCTTCCTCAGCCTGCCCTTGTCGTCGATCGACAAGCTGGCGCTGGAGCAGCATCTGCGCCAGATCGGCGCGATGGGGGGCTCGACCGCTAAACCGGCGGGCGCCGGCTGATGGCGTCGTTCGATCTACCGCGCCGGCTGGTCGCAGAGGCCCTCGGCACCGCCATGCTGGTCGCAACCGTCGTCGGATCCGCCATCATGGCGGCATCGCTGACCGCGGATACGGGACTTGCCCTGCTCGGCAACACGCTGGCGACCGGCGCCATGCTGGTGGTGCTGATCACCGTTCTCGGACCCATCTCCGGCGCCCATTTCAATCCGGCCGTCTCGCTCGTCTTTGCCATGTCGCGCACGCTGGCGAAACGCGATCTCTCTGGATATGTCGCCGCGCAGATCGTCGGCGGCATTGTCGGAACCGTCATCGCTCATCTAATGTTCGCCCTGCCGATCGTCGAGTTGTCGAGCAAGGTGCGCACCGGCGACGCGCAATGGTTTTCCGAAGGTGTCGCGACCTTCGGTCTGGTCGCCATCATCCTTGCCGGCATCAGGTTCGAGCAGAAGGCGGTGCCGTGGCTGGTCGGCCTCTACATCACCGCCGCCTATTGGTTCACCGCCTCGACCTCCTTCGCCAATCCGGCCGTCGCCTTGGCCCGCTCGCTGACAGACACTTTCTCCGGCATCCGCCCAATCGATCTTCCCGGATTCTGGATCGCCGAAATATCCGGTGCTGTCGCAGCCCTTCTCCTGTTCACCTGGCTGTTACAGCCTGGCGCTTCGTCAACGCTATCGTCAGAGGCAAAACTATGAATGTCACCATCTACCACAATCCCGCGTGCGGCACGTCGCGCAATACGCTGGCGATCATCCGCAACGCCGGTATCGAACCTGATATCATCGACTATGTGAGGAACCCGCCATCGCGTGAGGAACTGGCAAGAATGATCGCCGATGCCGGCCTCACCGTGCGCCAGGCCCTTCGCGACAAAGATACGCTCTATGCCGAACTCGGCCTCGACAATCCTGATCTGACCGACGATCAGCTTCTCGACGCCATGCTGGCGGAGCCGATCCTGATCAACCGGCCCTTCGTCATCACACCGCTTGGCACACGCCTGTCGCGGCCTTCCGAGGTGGTCCTGGAAATCCTGCCGGAGACGCACAAGGGTGCCTTCACCAAGGAAGACGGCGAGAAGGTCCTGGATGCGGAGGGCAAGCGCATTATCTGAGCCGTCCAGCCTGACAGGTCCGCAACCCTATTTGACGACCGCCGAGCCTTTGATGATGTCGATCGTCTCGCCGCCATCGAGCCCGATCCGGTCGCCGTCGGGTGTCGTCATGAAGCAGCCGGAGGAGCAGAGGCTTTCGGAAGCGCCGGCATCGACCACGACTTCGACGCGCTGGCCGCCCTCGGTGATGATGAGCACCACGGCGGCTTGATCGGTGTTGGTGATGGATGCCGCATTGACCGCCGGCGCGGCAAGCAGCGGGACAAGCAGAACGGCGGCAAATCTTGCCATCATATGCGGCGGCGCTGACGCGCCCTCCCCTCGAAAGATCGGTGCTGCCCTCGGCAGCGATCCCGATGGAGGGATCATGCACATAGACCTGTGAATGATGGCTGAATAAGCTGTTCAGCTCTCCGCTGCCCGCCCGCGCAGTTGGCGTACCGGCCGCTCTTCTTCCTCCACCGGTCTATCCTTGGAATTCTCATCGCCGCCAGCATGCTCCTTAACCGCATTGGGAAAGACGGGGGCAGCCTCCCGATGGATGGTAAGGTCACTCTGTGGCAGCGGGATTTCTATGCCTTCCGCCTTGAAGCGCTTGAGGATCTCGATCCTGAGATTGTTGCGCACCGTCAGGCCGTCGCCCATGTCGGCGAGGAAGAAGCGAAGCTCGAAATCAAGCGAATAGGGGCCGAAGCGCAGGAATTCGACATGCGGCTCGGGATTGCGCATGACGAGCGGAATCTTCGCGGTCAACTCCAAGAGAATATCCATCACCATCTGCGGATCGGCGTCGTAGCTGACGGAGACCGGGATTTCCGAACGGCCGATCTTGTTGCGATGCGTCCAATTGCCGACGAGGCCGTTGATCAGTTCCGAATTCGGCACGATGATCGCCTGCTTGCGGAAAGTCTCGATCTCGGTGGCCCGCACCGAGATCCGCTTGACGATACCTTCGGCCGTGCCGGAGACGACGTGATCGCCGACCTTGAACGGCCGCTCGACCAGCAGGATCAGGCCGGAGACGAAGTTGGAGACGATGTTCTGCAGGCCGAAACCGATACCGACCGAAAGCGCCGAGGCGACAAGCGCGAAGCTCGACAGATCGATGCCGGCGGCGGAAACGCCGATGATCGCGGCAATGCCGACGCCGAGATAGCCGATGCCTGTCTTGACCGAATTTCGCACGCCGAGATCGACATGGCTTCGCGCCATGACATTGCCGTCGAGCCAGCGCTGCAGCCAGCGCGTCAGCAGATAGACGCCGGCAAAGAGCAGGACGCCGGTGCAGATTCCGAGCAGCGAGATGCTGATGCCGCCGAGCTTGACCTCAGTGAACAGCCGGAAGGCGATAAGCTGCAGATCCTGTACATGGAAGCCCCAGAGCAGCAGGATCAGCGGAATGCCGACGAGCAGCGCCACCGCATACATGGCAAGGCCGACGAGCAGGCCGACCTGGTCTATCGCCACCGGCCCGAGGTTGAAGCGCCGCGCCAGGAAGCGCGCGAAGAAGGTGTCGCCGAAGCTTTCCTGCCGCGAGATCGCCTTGCCGGAGAGCAGGCCGACATACATGGTTGCGACGACTGCGCCGGTGATGATGAGCTGCGTGGCGACGAAGCGGGCAAGTCCGACGTAGCCGGCAAGTGCCGTAACGATCAAAGCGGCACCGACGACGCGCAGGATGATCGCCATGCCGCGCGGCCAATGTCTGCCAGGCGCGTCGGGATCGCCGCTTCTCGCCAACATCGGCTTGCCGAAGGAGACCGCGATCAGGATGATGCCGATGATGAGCGCGGCGATCAGACTTCTGACGACCGTCAGCACCAGCGGTGAGCCCATCGCTTCGCCGATGCTGCTGAAGAGATAGTCGAGCCCGTTGATGACTGCCATCGCCAGCAGGCAATAACCGATTGAGCGCGCGCCGAGGTTGGAAAGCTTGACGAGCCGCCAGCGCGGTTCGTGCGGCGCAAAGATGGCATTGATGAAGCGACCGACAAAATAGACGAGTCCGATTGTTCCGAACAGCGCGCCGATGACCGGCGCGATATCCGGCCGCAGCACGTTGAAACTGTTGAGGAAGAAGAAGGAGGTGACGAGCAGCACCGCCAGCGCCAGCGTGCGGATCAGCGTCGACCAGAAGGCGATCGACAGCCGGCCGATATAAGAAGGGTTCTCGACCGCCTCGTCCCGGCGCAGATAAGAGCCGAACAGTCGGTAGCTGCCGGAAAGCAGAATGAGCGCCGAAGCGAGCGACAGGAAGATCGCCGCGAACAGCGGGAAGCGCTTGAACTTCCAGACGAAGGTGGCCCAGCTCGACAGCGCCGTGGCAAATTCGCCAGTCTCCCGTACGAAGGCAGTCGCAGCATCGTCAAGGACGGAAACCGAGATTTCGGTGCGCCTGAAAAGCGTATCGGCGAAAAGCTGCCGCCGCATCTCGATGATCTCGTTCATGAGCTTCGTCACCGCGATCGACAGGTTTTCGGCGTCACCGGTCACCGCATTGATCTGCGCGCGCTCGGCGGCAAGCGCGTTACGCTCGTCGGTGACGATCTGCGCCTCGGGCGGCTGCCCATCCTTCGGCGGCTCGCCGATCTCGGTCAGCCGGTTCTTGATCTGGTCGAAACGCGGCCTCAGGTTGACCGATATGGTGATGACGGCGCGGCTGAGTTCGTCGGCTTTGGTCGCAAGCCCGACCAGCGCATCGTCATTATCGGCGTTCTCCTTGACGCTGTCCTGCAGCGAACCAAGCTGGACCTTCGCCTTCTCGATCTCCTTCGCCGCCTGGGCGGAAGGCGTATCGACAGGCGGCGTCTCTGCTGCCGCCTGCGGCTGCGGTTCCTGCGCGAAGGCTGCTGCGCTCTCAAAATGCGCACCGGCGAGCGCCAGCGTCATGAGAAGAATGGTGCGAAGCAGGATGGATCTCAGCCGCAAAAAGGCCTCCGGAAAGGTTGTCATCGAAATTGAATGCTCGCTTTTCATCGCAAAGAAAGGCGACAGAAAGGCGGGAGATGCCTAAAGCGCCCTGCACCGAGCCTGTTCCATGCCGCGCACGTTCGTCCAAACAGCTCAGAACCCCGCGCCAGGCTTGGAGAGATAGTCGAGTTCTGCTGCCGTCGATTCCCGCCCGAGCATGGCATTGCGGTGAGGAAAGCGCCCGTAGGCGGCGATTATCTCATGGTGGCGGATCGCATAATCGAGATATTCCTCGTCGCCAAGCGCGGTGAACAGTGCCACCGAACGCGCCTGCTCATCGAGGTTCTCGGCATGTTCGAAGGGAAGATAGAAGAAGGTCCGGCATGCATGTTCCACCGCCTGGTCGGCGCCGGCCGCAAGCGCAAGCTTGGCTTCCCGAAGCGCCAGCCCGTCGGTAGCAACGGCAAGCCCAGTGCCGCGATAGATGTTGCGGGGAAACTGATCGAGCACGATGACGGCCGCCAGCCGGCTCATCGGATCGGCCCGCCATTCGTCGCCGACGCCTGCGGCAAGCGCCAGATGCGTATCGCGGAATATATCACGGATCTCGACATCGAGTTCCGGCGGCGGGCGAAACCATAGCTCGCGGCCGCATCGAACGAACCAGAAATCGTGGACTTCGCGAGGTGTGCGGATCGTTGTCATGCTTTCCTCCCGTCGCGTTAGGTTCATGATGTTATGCCGGCAAGCTCTTGTAAAAATAGGACAAGGGGGCACCTTCTCCCGTTGGGTAGAAGAGGGAGTCGAGACGTTGCCGCGAATCTCTTCTCCCCTCGGGGAGAAGGTGCCGGCAGGCGGATGAGGGGGCCGCGGGCACACCCTTTATCGTGACCTTCCACCTCTACCTACTTCTCCTCATGCAACGAGAACACTAGCATCGCCCTCGTCCCTTCATGCCTGGGGTCGTAAGCGAAATCCGATTTCAAGCTCGCGGCCATCGCCGTCAAAATGCGTGTTCCGAGCCCCGTTCCCCTGGCTGAGCCCTCTGGATCGAACCCCGCTCCATCATCCTCGACGATGACGTGCAATTCTCCGTCCGTCTGGTCGACAAAAACGCGGATCTCGCCCGAGACGCTCTCGGGATAGGCATATTTGAAAGCATTGGTGACGAGTTCACTGACGATCAACCCGAGCGTGATCACCTTGTCAGTCGCCAGATTGACCGGTTTTGCGGTCAGCACGATACGGTGCGGCCGCTTGTCGTCGCGCATCGAAGCTTCGAGTTCGGTCAGCAGGCTGTTCAGATATTCATCCACCTGCACCGAGCCGACCTGCCGGTTGGTGTAGAGCCGGCGATGCACGCTGGCGATGGCGTTGATGCGCATCTGCGTCTCGTGCAGCGCGTCGATCGCCACCTGGTCCCTGGTCATGGAAGATTGCATGCGGATCAGCGCGCCGACCAGGCCGAGGCTGTTGGCGATGCGGTGATTGACTTCGGCAAGCAGCAACTCGGCATGATCGCGCTGCTGGCGGATCACCTCCTGCGCCTGCGCCGTCTCGCGGCGGAAGCGCGCCCGCTCCAGCGCCTGTTCGAGGGCGGCGGCGAGCAGGTCGAAATAATCGGCCGAAATCCCCTTCAGCATGTAGTCATCGGCGCCCGCCTTCAGCGCCGCGACCGCGATGCTGGTGTCATCCGACCCCGTTGCATAAATGACCGGCGGATGATCCGGCACGGACGTGATGCAGGGCAGAATGTCGAGTCCGGTCTCGCCGCTCAGGAGATGATCGAGCACGACGGCGTCGATGCTGCCCTCCGCGATCCGCGCAAGGCCGGCAGCACCATTCTGCGCCCACTCGACCGAAAAGCCGCGCCGCGCAAGGTTCTTCTGCATCAGGAGGGCGAGCCCTTCGTCGTCGTCGATATAGAGGATGTGGATCAGGCCATCCGCATCGCCGCTAGAATTGCTCATTCGGTCTCCCGGCGTTCTCTCTAAGCAACGACGGCCGCAAGGGTCCGAGTCGTCGGCATGGGCACTGTCGTATTGCATTGACCGCCTGAGGTAAACATCGCTGATCCCTCGCTCATGTCGCAGGTGGTTAGCTCTTCTGGAATTTCCGGTGGCCGGAGACTTCGGCGCCAGCCTCCTTCGGCAATTGCAGGAAACGCAGCGACGAGACGATGCCGATCGCGCCAATCACGACGAAGGCCCAGCGGAAATCGGCCAAGACGGGATTGGCCGCACCCCTGAGAGCAGAGGAAATGTTGAGCACGGCGGCGGCCACCGCAACGCCGAGCAGCATCGACATCTGCTGCAGCATGCTCGACAGCGTCGAGGCCGAGCTTCGCTGCGCCGGGCCGATGTCGGCAAAGGCGAGCGTGTTCAGCGCCGTGAACTCCATCGACCGCGACAGGCCGGCGAGAAAGAGCAGCGCATGCATGAGAAACGGCGGCGTGTCAGGCGTCAGGAAACCGCAGGCAACGATTGAAAGGGCCGCGATCAGCCCATTGAGCCCGAGCACGGTGCGGAAGCCGAAGAAGCGTAAGAGCGGCGTCGTCACCGCCTTCATGCTGAAATTGCCGAGAAAATAGACGAGCAGATAGGTGCCGGCGGCAATCGAGCTCAGCCCGAAGCCAAGCTGGAACAGAAGGGGCAGCAGGAAAGGCGTCGCATTGATCGCCGTCCGGCATGCCGTGCCCGCCGAAAGCGTCGACATCGAGAAGGTCTGGACGCGGAAGGCCGAGAGGTCGAGCAGCGGATTGTCGACGGCGAGGAAATGCCGCGTCGCCATGACAGAGAGCATCATGCCCGCCGCCAGCAATGAGATGACGGGCCAAAGCCCGCCTTCCCATTTGACCGAAAGCTCCAAGGCCGCGAGCAACAGGGTCAGTCCGGCCGCGCTCAGGATAAAGCCGAGAATATCCAGCCGGCCGGGATTGGCCTCGCGCTGTTCGGGCACGAAGCGCAGCACCAGCCCCATACCGATGATGCCGATCGGGATGTTGATCAGGAAATTCCAATGCCAACTGGCATAGGTGGTGATGAAGCCGCCGAGTACGGGCCCGACCACGGGCGCCGTCAGCGCCGGCCAGGTGATCAGCGCGATTGCCTGCACGAGTTCAGACTTGCGGGCGTTTTTCAGCACGATGATGCGACCGACCGGCGTCATCAGCGCGCTGCCCGCCCCCTGCAGCGCACGCCACAGCACGAATTCCGTGAGGCTGCCGGAGAGCCCGCAGAACAGCGAAGCGCCGGTGAAGACGCCGATCGACACCAGGAAGACGCGGCGCGCGCCGAAGCGGTCACCGAGCCAGCCTGACAATGGAATGAAGGCCGCCATCGTCAGCATGTAGACGGTGATGCCGATGCTCATCGACACCGGCTGCACGCCGAAGCTTGCCGCCATCTGCGGCAGCGAGGTGGCGACGATGGTGCCGTCGAGGATCTGCATGAAGAAGGAAACGGCAACGACCAGAGCCACGATCTTCGCCTGACGGCCAGTTGCCACCTCTTGCCCGTTCTCGCTCGTCTCTGCCGTTGTCATGAAGCTGCCAATGAAAAATCCGGATGACGCGACAGGCAAGCGGGAAGGAAGCCGATCGGAGATCTGCCGCGCGGGGAGCGTGGATGTGAACCACACATTGGCTGAATACGCCCGTTGCATCACGCCGGAAAGGCTAAATCTAGCACTGGGCGGGAATATTCCCCCGCCCAGCCAAGAAAAAAGCCCCGCCGAAGCGAGGCCCAAGTTTGATCCGCTCCCGGGAAAACAGGAGCGGCGTCGAGGTCCATATCCTGCTGCCCATCCGCCAGCGAGGCCAGATTTCACCGTAGCGGTACGCCCTGCAAACGAAATTTGAGGGATCGGCGTAGGTTTCAGCTGCGAGACTTTGCGCGCTTCGTATTCGGGCGGCCACGCATGGCCGCAGCACCGAGGCGGAAATTCGAGACATTCTTGAGACGGCCGTCCGCCCCCCGAGCGGGTGAAGCTCGGTTCGTTGCTGGCATCCATCGCTCGCGAAGCGGAGCTGACCGATGCCGAGGCGGAACTGTTCGACCAGTTGCGCGACAAGACGCCGGCAGATCCGATGAGGTTTGAATGATCCTCATCGATACCAACATGATTTCGGAACCATGGAAGCTCACGCCCGATCCGCGTGTGCTGGCGTGGATAGACGCCCAAGCTATCGAAACCCTCTATCTCTCGGCCGTCACAGTCGCTGAGCTGCGTTTCGGCATTGCGGCCATGCCCGCCGGCAAGCGCCGCACCACTCTGCATGACCGGCTGGAGGGCGACGTGCTGCCGTTGTTCGAGGGGCGCGTGCTGCCCTTCGACCTCGGCGCCGCACAAGCCTATGCCGCCCTGATGGCGTAAGCCAAGCCCGCAGGCAAAGCAAACGGCAAGGCCGACGGCTACATCGCCGCCACAGCCGCCGCACGCGGCCTCATGGTGGCCACACGCGACACCGGCCCCTTTGAAGCCGCCGGCATCCCCATGATCAATTCATGGGAGGACCGCGGCTGACATCTCCCGCAACCGGCAGAGCGAAAAAAGCGGACGGGCTCACAGGGGTCAGATGTAGAGTGGCGCCATCTTTCGCCAGGCGCCGGCGCGGTGGGCGCGGCCGTCCCAAACATGCAGTTGATGGCGGATGTTCTTCTCGCCGAGCAGCCGGCTGAGATAGCGGTTGTTGTCGAGGAAGGGATCGGCATCGCCGATGGTCAGCACGATCTCGATCTCGCGCAGCCGCTCGAGCCGCCAGTCGGCGCCGAGGCCGGGCAGAAAATGCGTCGGCGTGTGGAAATAGATGCTGTCGTCGTAGTAGCCGTCAAACAGGTCGCCGAACACGTCCACCTTCATCGTCAGGTCGTAGCGCCCAGAAAGGCGACGAGCTTACGGAAGAGATGCGGGTGGCGGAAGACAAGGCTCGCCGCCTGGAAGGCGCCGAGGCTACATCCATGCACGACGGTGCAATCATGCGGGTTTTTCGCCGCCATCAGCGGCAGCACCTCGTGGAGGATATAATCCTCCAGCGCCGCATGCCGGCGGATGCGCTCGGCCGGATGATGGTGGAAGCCGTAGAGGCTGTCGGCCGCCAGTCCCTCGATGCAGTAGAGCTGGAGATGGCCGGCGGAGAGCTTATCGGCAAGGCTTCCGACCAAGCCGAGCTGTTCATATTCGAAGAAGCGTCCTTCCCGCGTCGGAAACACCAGCACCTTGGCGCCGGCATGGCCGAACACCAAGATCTCCATCTCCCGATGCAGGCGCGGACTATACCAGCTGAGATATTCGCGGTTCATGTCACCCTGAAGAACTGTCCGATCTTATCGCGGAGAACCGCCTCTTGCTCTGCGCTTCCAGGGTAATCGAAATGACCGGCGTCCAGGATGAAGATTTCATTATATTTCCGTATCGCATTTGCGACAGCGAACTGGCAGGGCGGCGCGACGGCGGGATCGAAAAGCGCCACTGCCGTCAGCATCGGCACATCGATCCGCCGCGCCGCCGTCGCCGCATCGTAGAAGCGCAGCGTCTCCAGCACGTTTTGATGATCCGCCTGATATTCCTGCACCCCTTGCGCGCTGCCGACGCTCGGCAGCTTCAGCCGCAGCGGCTGGTGGCCGAAGCTCGGCAGCGCCAGATGGCCGCGGTCGATGCGCCCGTCATAAGCGATCGCCATTGCCCCGACGCCGCCGCCGAAGCTGATGCCGCTATAGCCGATATGGCCAAAGAGCCAAGGATAGAACGCGACAAGTGTGGAGACGGCAAGCCAGATATCCTCGACGCAGCCGCCGATGATATAGGAGTCCCGATTGTCGATATCGTGCAACACATGCCAGGACGGATTCTGAGAGATCGGCGGATGGCTGCTCAGCGACAATCCACGGCAGCAGGGAAAGATCAGCGCCGTTTCTCTGACCGGCAGATCGAAATCAGGCTGATCCCGCCCGCCGTAACCATGCCCGACGACGAGGCCGCGCTTCACCTGCCCCTCACGCGGCAGCAGCAGCCAGCCGCCGATCCTGAAATCACCGGTCGAGCGATAGACGAGATCGAGCACATGCCAATCCGGATGGCTGAGCGGGCTGCGCGAAAGCATCGGCCGCGGATCGACCGTCAGCGCCCTCCGGTACCGCGCCTCCCAGAATGAGTCGAAGCCGTCGGGCTCCTCCGGCGGCTCGACTGCAAGAAGCTCCTGAAGCCGCATGCCGTAGGTCGGATCGAAGGCAAAGGGATGTATTTTGGGAATGCTCATTCGAGCCTTGTCCCGCGAAAAGGCGGGCCATGCAAGTTTTGCCGCGTACTTACTCGGGGCGACCATCAGCATCGCCACAACACCACCGGACCGCGGCGGAAGCCCGACGACACGTACCATTCGCGCCCATCTGCTGGAGCGGGGCTACCCACTCGCCTGGATCAAGGCATCCGGCTATTGGGTACAGGGTAACGCCGATGCGACTGAGAAATTTGGTTAGGCCGGAACAGCCGACCCGGCCGCCATCCTCTCACGGGGAGACGGCCGGGAAAAAGCGCGGGCTCGCCGGCATTTGCCGACATAAAGGAGAAGACGACATGCCTGAGATCGCGATGGGCGCCCTCATCGAGAATGGAAGCGTTCTCCTCGCAAGGCGAAGTCCCGGGCGCAGGCAGCATCCGGATCGTTGGAGCCTTCCCGGCGGCCAATTTGTGACAAAGTTCGGATGGCAAGGCCAATCCGCCACATCCGCCAGGTTCCATATCTATCGCATCGATCGGTGGCGAGGCTGCCCGCGACCGATTGACGACGAACACACCAAGCTGAAATGGTTTAGCGCCGCCGAAATCAAATGCGAAACGGAGCTGGCTTTGCCTGAGCTCAGTAAAATCCTTATGAGTCTGACCATCCAGGGGAACAGCAAAGATTGAGCGCGCGATGGCGTTCTCGAGCTCAGCAGGCAAACCGGGCTGTCACTCAGCCTGAAGACGGGCTGACACAACCGCGCTCAGACCTTCTCTTTCTTTCTGGTCTTTTCTTTCGGCTCCGCCGGCGCATCCGGTGTCGGCGCCAAAAGCTTGCGCAGTGATGCGATCTTGTCCTTCATCAGCGGCCGGAAGCGCGTCGCGCGATAGGGCATATCGGCGGCACCATAGCCCTCCGGTCCGTCATCATTGCCGCGATGGATTTCCGCAAGCTTCACGCCGATGAAGGTGCCATCGACATAATGGGTATATTCGCCGACCCAGCGGATCGTATAGATCTCGCCCTTGCGGATGAGCTGGTCGATGCTGACATGCTTGAAGGTATCATTGATGCAGACGACCTTCTGGCCGACATGGAATTCATAGCTCATGGATCAGACTTTCCAATAGCAATCCGCCTCGCCGGTCCATAGCGCGTCCGGCGGCCGGGATGAACCCTTTTCTTGGGACAGGGCCTAATTGCCGCGGCTGCAGCCGCGCCCTCGCCTAGTCGCAATAGACCTTGCCGCTCTTGCGGGAGCGCAGATCGAAATGGAAGTGGTTCCAGTGTTCCGGGTTGCTGCCCGGTCCGAGCACCGTATTGAAATAGCGGCAGCTGTCGCTGCGCACCGCCTTCAAGAGCCGGCCCTCGCGATAGGAGAACAGGCCCTTCTTACGCACGTCGATCGCGTGGCCGTTCTTCAGCACGAACTTGCCGACGTCGATGGCATTGCCGCGGGCGTGTTCCGACATCGGATTATATCTCTGCCGGCTGTTGTTCATGCGGCGGCAGGAATAGCCGCCGAGCGGCTGGATCGTCCTGATGCCGCTCCAGTAGCGGTAGCGGGCCGACGGCGCCAGCTCGTTCTTCACCCACTTGGCGAAGGCAAGCGTCACCTGGCAGTTCAGCGTCACGGCCGGCTTCACGCCGATATTGCCGGAAAGCCCCTTCAACGACACCGGATAGGGCACCTGGCAGGCTGGTCCCTGCGAGATCGGCGGCTTCTCGTCGAAAAGCACATCCATACGCTTCAGTTCGCGCCGGCAGGCGAGCTCGGAAGCCGGCATGACGCTCGGGTCGACCGGCGCTGCGGGCTGGCTCATCATCGGGTTGTTCGGCCGGAGCATCGCAACTTCTTCGCTCTCGTCCTCTTCGGGAACGCGGGTCGGTTCCAAGACAGGGCTGCCGTCATTCCAGGCGGGGGCTCGGCTCATCTCAGCCTGGGCTGCCGGCTGCGGCATTGCCCGCGGCGCCGGCCGGCGCACTGGCTGATTGATCTGAGCCGGGTTGTCGGTGCCGATGCCGTCGACGACAGGTTCGCTGGCGTTGCCCTCGGCGATCTGCTGCTGTTGTTCCTGCGCCAGCCCGACGACCGGTTCGGCCCCGAGCTCCTCGTCCATGTTGACACCGCCGGACGGGACAGCAAGGTTCTGCGTGCCGCCCCAGTTGCCGTTCGGCTGGCCTGCCGCCAGCGCCTCATCGCTGTCGATCATCGGCAGCTTTCGGCTCTGGGATTCCGGCGCCGTCAGCGTCCGCGGCGCCTGCGCCGCGTGCCCGGTGCCGGCAAGGTTCGGCGTATCGAGATAATCGACCGAGCCCTGGCTGCTGCCGACCGGCCCGCCGGAAACGGGATATGAGGCTTGAGTTTCCGCAGGCGCAAGGCGCTCCGCCCGCGCCATACGCACGGCGGGCGCCATACGCGCTGCACCGCGAGACGGTGAAATCGAACTGACCCGGGTGCCGTTGTCGACATTGGCCGGTGGCACCAGCCCGTCGCTGATCGAACAAGTGGTCAGCGCCGCCGAGAGCAGAACGGGCAGGAAGGCTCGCCGCGGAAAGGAAACAAACGCCATACTCTTATCGCTTCCATGGGCCGGCCGCAGAGTGACCGAAAAAACTCGGTCCAATTTTAATTAAAAACGGTGAATGAAAACTTACCGGCACAATCTGAAGGCGGTGGAAATGAAAAAGGCCGGTCGCCCGGCCTTTGATTTCTGCTGTTTCTCACGCTGCCCGTGTGTATCGGGTCTCGGCCCGCCGCCCCGCCTCGCGCAGGCGGAAATTCGAAAGCAGCGTCTTCAGCTGCGTGCTTTCGTCGGCGAGCGTGCGGCTGGCCGCCGTCGTCTCCTCGACCATCGCAGCGTTCTGCTGCGTCATCTGGTCCATGTGATTGACGGAGCTGTTGATCTCGTTGAGGCCCGTAGACTGCTCGCGCGCCGCCGTCGCGATCGAGGCGACATGGTCGTTCACCTGGTTGACCAGTGCCTCGATCTCCAGCAGCGCGTCACCTGTCGAGCGCACCAGCGCAACCCCGCCTTCGACTTCCGCAGCCGAGCGGCTGATCAGTTCCTTGATCTCCTTGGCCGCATTGGCGGAACGCTGCGCAAGTTCGCGCACTTCCTGGGCGACGACAGCGAAGCCGCGGCCAGCCTCGCCGGCCCGCGCAGCCTCGACGCCGGCGTTCAGCGCCAGCAGATTCGTCTGGAAGGCGATCTCGTCGATGACAGAGATGATCTGGTTAATGCGGCTGGAGGATTCCTCGATCCGGCCCATCGCGGTCACGGCGTTGCGGACGATGTCGCCGGAGCGGCCGGCGCTCGCCTTGGTTTCGGCCACCATCTCGCGCGCCTCGTTCGCCCGCTCGGACGCGGTCTTGACCGTCGCGGTGATTTCGTCGAGCGCTGCCGCCGTTTCTTCGAGTGCGGCCGCCTGCTGCTCGGTGCGCTTCGACAGGTTACCGGTCGCCTCACTGATGTCGGATGCGCTGTCGTTGACTACCCGGCTTGATTCGGAAATCGCATGAATGACGCCGTTCAGCGCATCGACGGCCGCGTTGAAATCATTCCTGAGCTTGGCGTAGTCCTCACCGATGTCGCCGATTGCAACGGTGAGGTCGCCGCTTGCAAGCTTCTCCAGGCCGACGCCGAGCGCCTGCATGGCGCGGTTTTGCCGCTCGGAAGCCGAGCGCAGGCTCGCTTCGTTGCCGCGGCGCTCGTCCTCGATCTGCCGCTGCCGCTCGTCTTCGCGGCCGCGTAGCGCCCTGCGTTCGTCGACGGAGTCACGCAGCACCAGCAGCACTTTGGCCATTTGTCCCACCTCGTCGCGGCACTCGCTGCCGGCGATCTCGACGGATGCTTCCTCGGCAGCAATCGCGTTCATCGCCGTCTTCAGCCGGGCAATCGGCGCCGTTACACTGCGGACGATGGCATAGGCGATCGCAATGGTGGCGGCCGCACCAAGCAGGCAGAGCACTGCCGCCCAGATCGCATTTTGGCGATAGAGCGCCGCCAGGTCATCGGCATAGACGCCGGTGCCGACGATCCAGCCCCAGGGTTCGAAACCGGCGACATAGGAATATTTCAGCACCGGCTCATCGGCGCCCGGCTTCGGCCAGTAATAATCAACGAAGCCCTTGCCGTCCTTCTTCACCTTGTTGACGAACTCGACGAACAGGAACTTGCCGGTCGGGTCCTTCATCTGGGAGATATCGGTGCCGTTCAGTTGCGGTTTGATCGGGTGCATCACCATGGCGGGGCGCATGTCGTTGATCCAGAAATAGCCGTCGGCGCCGTAGCGCATGGCGCCGATCACGTCCTTGGCGGCCGCCTGCGCCTGCTCGCGGGTCATCGTGCCCGCCTGTTCCATCTTGTAATATTTGTCGAAGATGCCGAGCGCCGTGGCCTCCATCTTCTCCAGCCCCGCCTTCCGCTCCGCTTCCAGCTCGGAATAGGAAAAGTTCAGAAAGAAGACCATCGTCGCCGCAAGCACGGCAAGCGTGAAGCCGACGAGGCAGTAAAGACGGGTGGAAATCTTGACGTTACGCATGAGGGTTCCCGGCGATTCTTGGATATGAGACCGCTTTCATTGTGAACCACCTCAATTACTGGAGCGTAAAGTTTTATTAGAAGATAATTAAATAACGCAAGCTGAAGTGTCGGTTGTAAAATTCAACTAGCTGAAATCGATTGAGATTTCAGCTCGGTGACGGTCGCGATATTTGCACCGCCGCCTTCGCTGGCACCGAAAGGGATTGGTCGACACAACGAGTTCGCCTAACGTGGCTGCAGAATCGTAACACCCAGCCTGAGGGAACCTTCCATGACCGATGCCGCCAAGCCGAGAGGCGAACTGACGCTGCGCACGCTCGCCATGCCGGGCGATGCCAATCCGGCCGGCGATATTTTCGGCGGCTGGGTCATGGCGCAGATGGACCTTGCCTCCGGTATTCGTGCCGCCGAGCGCGCCAAGGGCCGCGTCGTCACCGCCGCCGTCAAGGAGATGGCCTTCGAACTGCCGGTCAAGATCGGCGATACGCTGTCGGTCTATACCGATATCGACCGCGTCGGGCGCACATCGATTACGCTGATCGTCGAAGCGTGGGCGCACCGCTCGCGTTATGCCAAGATGGAAAAGGTCACCGCCGCCACCTTCATCATGGTGGCGCTCGACGAAGAGGGCAAGCCCAAGCAAGTCCCCGAGGAGTGACAGGCCAGGATCGACACGATGGAAACGGTCAGCTCGCCGGAAGTCTTCCTTCATATCAAGGTGGTGATGGGCATGGTCATCAGCCTTTCGCTTGCAAGGCTGCTCACTGGCGTTGCCGGCATCGTCCAGCATCCGGCCAAGGCGAAGGTTTATCCAATTCACCTCGGCTGGGCGCTGTCGCTGTTCCTCTTCATCATCCATATCTGGTGGTGGGAATATCGCCTGCAGGCCGTGCCCGCCATCGGCTTCGGCATCTATCTCTTCCTCGTCTGCTTCTGCAGCCTGTTCTTCCTGCTCTGCGCCCTGCTCTTCCCGGCGAGCCTCGAGGAATATGGCGGCTACGAGGAATATTTCATTTCACGGCGCAAATGGTTCTTCGGCATCCTCGGCCTGATCTACGCCGTCGATATCCTCGATACGGCGATCAAAGGTCCGGAGCGTATCCTCTCGCTCGGCTGGGAATATCCCGCCCGCAATATCGTCTACATCCTGCTCTGCGCCATCGCCGCCTGGACCGCGAACCGCCGCTTCCACACCATCTTCGTCATCGCCAACCTGCTCTACCAGGTGAGCTTCATCTTCAGACTTTACGATGTGTTGGGGTGAGGAGCGATCGGGCGCGGCCCGAGCAATCGATCCAGTGAACCGATTGCAGCGACGAACGCCCTGAGCCTAAAGCGAAGGGCCGGGCAGCGGCTTGCTCCCTTGGCGAAGCACAGGCAAGAGCAGGCGGTCGCCCGACGCATCACCTCCCTCAGAGCGTCCGGCCCTGCAATTGGTTCACCGGCCGATCGATCCCGCTATGCGAAACCACCTCTCACACCTTCAAAAACTGCGACCCCCTATCAAACCCCAGCCCGGGAAATATCTTCCCCGTCAGATCATCCACGCCGACATCGAACTGCCGGTAAAGCATCGCCGCCGCCACCTCGCGCACGTCGGCGGTCGGCATCAGGTCGCGGTCGTCGAGCAGTAGCCCGTCGCCGAGCCCGGGCCAGCGGCCGAGGATACGGCCGCCGTCGATCGCGCCGCCGGCAAGTACGGCGCAGCCGCCGGTTCCGTGGTCGGTGCCGGCGGAGCCGTTCTGTCGGACGGTACGCCCGAATTCGGTCATGGCGAGTACCACCGTCTTTGACCAGATCTCCGAGCCCAGCGTCACCTTCAGCGTGTTGATCGCCTGGGCGAGATCCCCGGCCGGCCGCTTGAACTGGCCGGCCTGGCCGATATGGGTGTCCCAGCCGGTGATCGAGAAGCTGGCGATGCGGTAGTCGCCCTTCAGCATGTTGGCCGCGAGCGCCGCGACGTCGCCGATCTTTTCGCCGCGCTCGCCGTCCGGCTCGACCATCATCGCCGCGCTGTCGGCTCGCGTCGCCTCGGCAAGCGCCTGGGCGAAGGGCGGATCACCGGCATAAAGCCGCGCCAGGAACTGCATCTCGTCACGCGCCGGCGCCAGATTGGAATCCGACGCCCAGACGTCGACATTGTTCGGCCCGGAGAGGATCAGTTCCGTCGACGTGTTGACGTCGATCGCCTTGCGCGCATCCGACCGCGGGATGACGGCGAGCGCCCGGTTCAGCCAGCCAGTCTTTTCCTCGGCGACATGTTCGCCGCCAGACTCAAGCATGTCCTGCCCGTCGAAATGGCTGCGCTGGTCGCGATAGGGCGTCGACACCGCATGGACGAAGGCGAGTTCTCGGCTCTTCCAGAGCGGCATCAGGTCGGCGGCGGCGGGATTGAGGCCGAAATGCCCATCAAGATCGAGAAGTCCGCTGTCCGGCGTCAGCGCCAGGGTCGGCCTGAGCGCAGCAAAGCCGGCATCGCCGTAAGGCTGCACCAGGTCGAGTCCGTCCATTGCGCCGCGCAGGACGATGGTGACGAAACGATTATCGCCCGGCATCGCCGCAAAGGTGACCGGCGTGAAGAGGGGGGCGGCGGCAATACAGCAGGCCGATGTCAGAAAGCCGCGGCGGGAAAGCAAAATCCGGTTCATTGAGAGCCTCCTATCGGCGGTTGAATTCCGGCGATGCCAGCACCAGCGTCAAACCGCTGATCTTGTTCGGCGCCTGCGATACCACGCGGATCGTCTCGTCGCGGGCGGCATCGGCAAGCGTCGATCTCAGGAACTCGCGCGGATCCTCGTCGCGGCCGAACTGCGCCGCGGCCCGCCTTGCCCAGGCCAGGCGCTCGGCGAGCTGGCTGCCGCTGATCCAGGCGGAAAAGCCTTCCTCGAAACCGGCAGGGCTCGGCGGCAGCCAGGTCGTCTGGCCCATGCGCTTCAGCGCCCCCTGCCCCAACGCCCGCGCCGCCCGAAAGGCCTTGAGCCGCTTGTCCCTCGCCTCTCCGGCGGGGTCCGTCGTCACTGGCGCTCCCGCCATGCCGGGCGTATTGGCAGCCATATCGCCCTCATCCGTTCCCTGCTGATTGGCTGCCAGGAAGCTGCCGACGACGCCGTTGACCGGCCCCGCATTCAGCGCCCTCAGGCCGGCAACGATAAAATCGAATGGCTGACGCGCCTTGGCGCCCTCGTTTTGCCAGGCGGCCGGATGGTCGAGCATGGCGGTGTAGACGGCGGTGAGATCGCCATCTGTCTTTCTCCAAGCCGCCGCCATGTCAGAGACCATCCCCTCGTCTGGCTGGTCGGAGACGAAATGCACCGCGAGCTTGTGGCTGATATGCGCCGCCGTCTTCGGATGGACCGAGAGGTCATCGAGCATGTCGAGATAATCTTCGCGCGAGCGCCGGCGCCCGCCATAACTGACGCCGAGCACCTCATGCGTGCCGGGCTCCGAAATGGTCGGCCGAAAGGCGATATCCATCTCCTTGCGGTCGATGGTGAGGCCCGTCAGCACCATGGCCGCGGCGGTAACATCCGCCTGGGTATAGCCGCTGCCGGCCCCGAGCGTGTGCAGTTCCAGGAGTTCGCGTCCGAGATTTTCGTTCAGCCCCTTGTTGCGCTTGACGCCGCCCGCCGAATCCGGCCCGAGCGAATCCGCCTGGTCGAGGTAGATCAGCATGGCGGGATGAGCGGTGGCGCTGCGCAGGAGATTGCCGAACCTGCCCGAAATGAACGGCCGGATTGCCTCGGCCTCGTAGAGCGGCACGATAAGGCGCATCGGCAGGCTCTTGTTGGCGCTGGTGGAGAAATGATCGGTCCAGAAGGTCGAAAGCCGCTCGTAAAAGCCGTAGGGCGACAGCACCGCCTGCATCAGCCGCAGGTTTGCATCGTGCTGGAATTGTTGCTGCGCCTGGCGCTGCACAGCCTTGCGCATCTCGCGCCGCGTCGGATCGTCGGTGACCGTCTTGGCATCTTCGCGGATCTGCTTCAGCTGCGCCTGCAGGCTGAGGATCGCCCGGTGACGCATATCGGGGCCGCCGAGCGGAAAATCCGGCGTTGCCGCCGCGCCTTTGGACAATTGCCCGATCAGCTCGTCCTTGCTTTGCGGCGCCACCTCGCCCGGCCGGAAACCATAACCGAAACGGATCGCCGCCATCGTCGGGAAAGAGAGGCTCATGCCCGATCACCTCCTGATCACTTGATGGTGACAGGCTGACAGCCGATTGCGACGGGAATCTGTAGGAAATGCGGCGATATCACGACATGGACGATTTGTAATCTACTGAAAACGCTCAGGTTTCATGCGCGGAAAATGAAGGATGCTCCGATGTACTGCCGTAGGCGGCTTCAGTTTCAACCCGCCGACGGCTCTGGCATTTCATTCAGCGAGCACTTTCGAACGCGGCTCCCGCCAACGCCCCTCACGATGAGGCTCTCTCGGGCCTTTGGCGGCATCCTCCAGCTTTCCTCGTGCTGAGGTGTGCGGCCCGAGGGCGGAACTCGAAGCACGCGCCTCAACCTTGCTTTTTGCAACTTTTCGCCGCCGCAACACCCGCCTCGTCCTTCGAGGCACCTGCGGATGAGGCTCTTGAGCGCTGGCGCATGCCCTTGCGCCTCTTCATCGTAACAGACGCATCCGCCCGACCGTCTCAAGCCACCCTGCCCCGGCACGCCCACGCCACCGAAGCAAACGATCGCGGCCCATCCGGCTCGCCGGCCTCATAGGCGGCCCGAATGGCGGCGTCGACGGCCTTTTTCTTGTCCGGCTCGAGCCCCGCAACGTACCTGCCGAGCGGCCCTTCGCCGGCCGCGATCGGCTGCCAATAATCGTCGAAGGAAAGATAATCCATCCGCACCAGGAGCGAGGTTTCTTCGACATCGGAAAGGCCTTGCGCGATGAAGGTCTGTTTCATTTCCCCCGGCCGCATCATCGGCTGGAAACAATATCGGCGGCGCAGCGGCAGCGCGTCCTCGTCGAGCATGACGGCCGTATCCCACAGCATTCGCATATTCGACATACCGCCGTAATGGTCCCAGACGGCGGCGGCGACCACGCCGCCGGGGCGGACGACGCGGGCCATCTCGGCCACCGCCTTGCCGGCCTCCGGCACGAAATGCAGCATCAGCAGCGACATCGCCCTGTCGAAACAGCCGTCCTCGAAAGGCAAGGAGCAGGCATCCGCCTGTTGGATCGATATGCGTGGATCGGTATTGGCCCGTTTCGCCGCCTCGACGAAGACAGGAGAATAATCGATGGCGGCGATCTCCCGCAGGCCTGGCGTTTGCGCAAGCGTAAACGCCAGGCTGCCGGTGCCGCAGCCGACGTCGAGCACGCGATCGCCATCCGCCAGCCCGGCAAAATCGATGAGCATCGGCGCCAGCTTCCGGCTCCAGCGGCCCATCAGCCGCTCGTACCCATCCGCACTTTCGACATGAAAACTCGACGGCATGAAAGCCTCCTCCCCCAAGGACGATGGCTGATTATGAACGCGCCATCGGCGGCCGCAAGCGGATAATCGCTGTCGGTCCGCCGGACCTCCTTCTCCCGCATCCTCGGCCCTGCGCCGAGGATCTGCCACCCGTCAACCGCCGTGGAGCGCGTCAGCCGCCAGCTTTATCCAGAACGCTCCAATCAAACCCGCGTGCCCAATCGGCATAACGGTGCCAGCCGACATCAGGAAAATCGCGGCGAAGGAAGGCGATGTCGGCGTCGTAGCCGGTGCGATCGAACCATTCGTACATCCGCGCCGCATCCTCGCTCTGCTGCCGCATCGCGGCAATCGGCAATTCCTGATAGCCGATCGGGCGGCCGAGCACTTCCGATAGGATCTTCACCTGCTCCTCGCCGGACAATTCGTCGCCGGCGATGTCGAAACGCCTGCCGAACACCCGTTCGCGCCGTTCGGCCAAGGCCGCGACGAAGGCGCCGATATCGGCAAGGCAGATCTGCTGCAGCACGCGCCCGGACGGCAGGGCCGCGGCGTAGACGCCCTGGCGCAGCCCGTCGAGAGCCCAGGGCGCCACGGTGTTTTCCATGAAGGCGACGGGCGCGCTGATCGTGTAGGGAACGCCGAGCCCGGCAATATGCTGCTCGACCAGAAACTTGCTGTCGAAATGCGGAATGCCGGTCTTTCTATCGGCGTCAGCGACGGAGGAATAAATCAAGTGCCCGATACCGGCAGCCTTCGCCGCATTCGCGGCGGTGATGCCCTGGCGGGTTTCCGCATCCGTCCCCGCCTCGTAGCTATTGCCCATCAGGAACATCGTATCCACGCCGCTCGCAGCCTGCGTCACCGACCCGGCATCGTCGAGATCACCGGCGACAACTTCGACTCCCGCCGCGGCCAGGCGGCTGGCGCTGTCGCTCTCCGGATTCCGGCAGATCGCCCTGACGCGGTGGCCCCGCGCCAGCAATGCGCGTGCGACCGCGCCGCCCTGCTGTCCGGTCGCGCCCGTTACCAGTACACTTCTTTCCTTGCTCATGTCTCTGCTCCTTGTGGTTGGCGATGAGCCAGAGGTAAGGCTTGCCGCATTGAACCATAATAGCCTAAGAATGAGAAACATCGTGCCACTGGTGAATACAATGCTCGATCTCAACGATATCGTCGTCTTCGCCCGCGTGGTCGAGGCCGGCAGCTTCACCGCCGCCGCCCGCCTGCTTGCCATGCCAAAGACGACGGTCAGCCGTCGTATCGCCGCGCTCGAGCGCGAGTTCGGTGTACGGCTCCTGCAGCGGACCACCCGCAGCCTCAGGCTGACGGATGCGGGACGCCTCTATTACGAGGAGAGCAGTGAGGCGCTTCGCACCCTCGAGCAGGCGAACCTTCGGCTGGCCGAGGCGCGGACCGAGCCCGCCGGCACGATCCGGATCTCCGCGCCCGTCGGCTTCAGCGGTCATTTCCTCTCCGCCACCATGTTCGATTTCCTGGCGACTTACCCGAAAACCAGGGTGGAGTTGCACCTGTCCGACGACCGGCTCAACCTCATCGAGAACGGCATCGACCTCGCCTTCCGCACCGGCATTATGGAGGATTCGACGCTGATCGCCCGCAAGCTCGGCTCGACCTACCGGATTCTCTGTGCCAGCCCCGACTATCTCGCGCGCTGCGGCGCACCGGATCGGCCGGCGGACCTCGCCAGCCACGATTGCGTCATCGCCGGTCCGTCGGCGGCCAATGCGCACTGGGTGCTGGAGGGCGCGGACATTCGGGAAACCGTAGCGGTATCGGGACGCTTCGCCGCCAACGAGATGCAGGCGGTCATGGCCGCCGCGATCGCCGGCTACGGCATCGCGCAACTGCCGCACGGCGCCGCCGCAGCCTGTATTGCCGACGGCCGTTTGCAACGCGTCCTCGACGGCTACACGACCCCAGCCGGCGGCCTGCATGTCGTCTATCCCAGCAGTCAGCACCTGTCGCCGCTGGTCAAGGCATTCGTCCAATTGGCAATCGATCGGCTCAACGTCGGCTATGGCGCATTGAATGCGCCGGCGATCATATCGCAATAAGCCCTGGCCTCGGTGAAAATGCTGCCTGTTTTACCGCCAGAGGAAATCCGGCCCGGTCGTCTGCGAGGTCAGCTTGAGCGTTCCGTCCGGCTGAACGACATAGGTCTCGAAGACCCGGTAGCCGAAGGCGCCGAGAAAAGTGTGCTGGACCACCGTTCCCGGACGATAAGATGAACGCACTAGTTTTCCGCCATAGGTGAGACTATCCGGAAGAGGCTGCGGTCCGCCGGCGGTGCTGGCGCACGCGGTAAGGGCGAAGAAAACGACAAAGAGCGCGTGCTTCATCCTGGCCTCCCGGTGATAATGGTAACGGAAGAATACAACTTTGCTCACTCAGAAAACAGCGTTTCTGCCTTCGTAGTCTCTGCGCAACGCCTGCGCCCTCGCCAGTGCGCCGGTGATCCTCTCGTCGGTGAAAGGTTTGGCGATCACATCGAGCGCGCCCTCAATGCCGTTTCCGACGCTTTCCGGACTGCCGGTCACGAAGATAACGTCGACGCCGTAGCGGTCGATCAGCCGGCGTGCGAGCTGCGCGCCGCTGACCCCGTCGGCGAGACTGAGATCGACGAGTGCGAGATCGCTTTTCGGAGCATAAGCGAGAGCCTGCTCAATGGTCGAAACCGGCCCGACCGTCTGGTGCCCGGCATCCTGCGCGATACGTTCGAGTTCCAGGGCAATAAAACCCTCGTCTTCAACGATCATGACTTTCATGGATCATCCTCCTCCCATGGCAGGCTCGCCGGTGGATACATCCCCGGTCACCGTCCTAACGCAACTCCCGCTCGAAAGTTTCCGCAGCGAAGGATGGGCGTGCGGAAAATGGTAAGCAATCCCGTAAGGCCATCGCGAGCTACCGCTCGGTGCTGCCGTTGCGCCGGATCTTCCGCTGCAGGAGCAGGATGCCGTAGAGCAACGCTTCGGCCGTCGGCGGGCAGCCGGGAACATAGATGTCGACCGGCACCACCCGGTCGCAGCCGCGCACGACGGAGTAGGAATAATGGTAATAGCCGCCGCCATTGGCGCAGGAGCCCATGGAGATGACATAGCGCGGTTCCGGCATCTGGTCATAAACCTTGCGCAGCGCCGGCGCCATCTTGTTGCACAGCGTACCTGCCACGATCATCAGGTCCGACTGCCTTGGGCTTGCGCGCGGGGCGACGCCGAAGCGCTCGATATCGTAGCGCGGCATGGACATCTGCATCATCTCGATGGCGCCGCAGGCAAGACCGAAGGTCATCCACATCAGTGAGCCGGTGCGCGCCCAGGTGATGAGTTCGTCGGTGCTGGTAACGAGAAAACCCTTGTCGGCAAGCTCGGCATTGATCTTTCCCATCATCGGGTCGCCCTGCCGCTGTTCACCGGGAAACCGGAAATTGCCTGGAGTCGGGTGCGGTTGCGTAAAGGGCGGCACCGTCTTCTCCTCTGAGCCGACCTCCAACGAAGCGGAGACGCCAAAGTTTCTGCCGCACCCGCCCCGGTACAATAGCGAACATTTGCTTCCTATGTTTTTCGGAAGTCCGACGCCGGCACCGGCAGCCGGGATCACTGATCCTTATCGAGGAACCCGCGGATCGCGGCGTCGTTGCGGCATCGCGAGAGCGGCAATTGCCGCACGGAGTGAATACGGGTGATCCCCTCCTCACCGTCCGTGTCAACATCCATGCAGGCGCAGGCATAACCATGCGCGGCATAGGTGTAGACAAATTCGCCGGCCGTCAGGTCGGGGATCTTGTCCATTCCCTCGGCCGCCTTGTAGCCGCTGCCATTGTCCATGATGGTCCAGCCGCCGCCGGCGTCCATGAGCAACCATTTGGCCATCGAGGGATTCTCCAGCCAGCCGCAGCGGCGTTCGGCATGCGCCGCGGCGGGCGCGAGAAGCACCATTAGAACAAGCGCATGCAATCTGGTCATCGGCCCCTCCAAGTCACCTCCCACTATGCATGGTCGGTGCCCGGCAAGGCAACTGGGGTTTTCCAATTGGCCTGGGACGACCTCCATCGGTGTCATCCACCCGCCCTTGCCCTTCGAGGCTCCGGCCTATGATTTCGCCTTTGCTGCTTCCTCCCTGAACGCCGCCTCGCCGGCATCTGACACTTCAACCCATTTCTTGTCTGGCTCGGCGTCGGCAACGTAACTGTCGTGCCAGTTCCACCATTTGTAGGTCGGGGTCTGTGGATAGCCCGCAGGCGAATCCTCCCAGACTTCCTGGCGCCCGAGCGGCGTGATGTCGAGATAATTCCAGGTGCCGCCCATCTGCTCATCGCCGCGATTGTTGACGAAATAGGTGCGGAAGATGCGCTCGCCGTCACGGTAGAAGACATTGGTGCCGTGCCACTCGTCGACGCCGAAATCCTTGTCGAAGTCGTCGGTGATCGTCACCCACGGCACCGTCCAGCCCATCCGTTCCTTCAGGCGCTCTATGTCGGCCTGCGGCGCGCGCGAGGCGAAGACCAGCGTCGTGTCGCGGGCGTTGAGATGAGCGACATGGGCGACCTGATCGGCCACCATCGAGCAGCCGCGGCAGGCATGCTCGGGCCAGCCGAAGACGCCGGGCTCGTAAAAGGCGCGGTAGACGATGAGCTGGTGCCGGCCCTCGAACAGGTCAAGCAGGCTGATCCTGCCCCGCGGTCCTTCGAAAGCATATTGCTTTTCGACGGCCATCCACGGCATGCGCCGCCGCTCGGCGGCAAGCGCGTCACGGGCACGCGTATGCGCCTTTTCCTTCACGAGAAGCAGCCTGTGAGCCGCCTCCCAGTCCTCCTGCGACACGACGGGCGGCCTCCGCATGGCCTGTCCGCCCTTTCCATTCTGAACTGTTGCAGTCATCGCTTCAATCTCCTCTTTGGGGCGAGTTCCCGCGCCTCCTGTCCGAAAGCCGGTGCATCGCGATTGGTCGCAGATAGTTTCGCATCGGGCATCGAACAGTGGGAGTAACAACTGTGTCTGTTATCCCACGGCCAACGCAGTTGGTCCGTAGGCCAACGCAATGGCTCCGCCCGCGGCCGACGATACCTCCTCAACCAACACAACAGTTGCCAAAACCCACATGTTGACGGAAGCTTCACCAAGGCCATTGGATCACGTGACATGACGACAGAAACCACCTTCACGGAGCAGGCACGGCATGGCAGCGCCAGGATCTGCCGGGGCTGCTGGGATCAGATGCATATGCCGATCCCGATCGGCGGCCCGCTCGCGCTTCCCTTTCGCGCCTTCGGCATTACCCGCAGCAAGATGAATCCCGATATCTGCACGATTTGCGAGCGCTCCTTCCAATATGTGAAGAAGCAGCGCCAGATCACCGTCGACGCCACCATCCTGTTTGCCGATATCAGGGGCTTTACCGATCTTTCCGAGCGTATAGAGGCAGTGCGCTTGAGCGAAATCGTCAGCCTGTTCCAGGATCGCTGCGCCCAGGCGATCTGGGCGCATGACGGCATCGTCAACAAGCAAATGGGCGACGGCCTGATGGCGATCTTCAATTTCCCGATCATCCGCAAGGATCACGCCAGCGCCGCGATCAGCGCCGCCCAGGAGATCCAGCGCAACTGCGCCGCGGCGTTGAGCGGGCTGGCACTCAACGCCCTGTCCGGCCGCACCTTGGGCGTCGGCGTCGGCATCCATTCCGGCGAGGTCCAGATCGGCGAATTCTCGAGCTTCCGCAGCGATTTCACTGCGATCGGCGGCGTTGTCAACCAGGCCGCAAGGCTCGAATCCCAAGCGGCAGCCGGCGAGATCCTGATCTCGGCCGAAACGGCCGCGAAGGCTCCCGAATTCGCGGCAGACGCCGAAACGCGCATGCTGGCGCTGAAGGGCATCGAGCAGCCCGTGCAGGCACGCGTTCTGGTCAAGCGTTGAGCGACGGCGATTGCGGTCTTCTCAAAGCATCATCCCGCCGCCAACATGGGAGCTGCAGCCGGATCTCGTCGCCGGTCAAGTTTCTTCCGTCGATCGCCATGGCCGCCCGACGCCTTCACGACACATCAACCGAAGCGGGTGGTGGCAGCTTCTTGGACTATTAGTTCCCATTGGATCGGCTGTCGCGCTCGTATGGTACTGCAGGGCGTCGACAGCAGATGCTTCCAGGGAGGCCGTCTTCGCTTGAGCAAGGTGTGAGGATGGCCCTCGCGGGTTAGGTGTTGCCTTCGTGGCACGGCCTATCCGCTGAGCGCATTGCGGGATGCGCAGTCCGCTTCCAAGTATCACCGACCGTAAACCGGTGCCTGCCTTCTTAGTGGTCCTGACGAACCACTATCAGCCGGGCAGCTTGCAGCCCTTGCTCATGCCGGCGGACTGTATAGCCGAGACCTTGCCTTTGGATGCTGCAATTTCGCCTTCCTTGTCTCCGCCAGCGACACTGCCGATCGGAACGCCGACGAGGAAGACACCGAAAGCATCGCCATTCGCCGCGCTGATCTGCTGCTTCGACAGGTAATCGAGCTTCGCCTTCTCTTTCCTCAATTCCGCGGCGAGCGCCCCGCAACTGAGGTTCGTATAGGCCGCCATCGGAATATCGACCTGAACGATGGCGTCAGGACGCTTGGCGCAGCCGGCCAGCGCCGCGGCAGCCGCGAATGCAATGAAAATTTTTCTCATGAAGAATCCCCAATTCCCGCATCAGCTGTAACATTGCTGCGCGCATCGCGGGAGGGGACACCCCCTTCAACCACAGAACTTTTATTTGTCAGGCATGCATTCAGTTGCCGCACGATGGGCTGCCGCGCGCCCTGTGCGTTGAAAAGGGACGGCCGCCGCCGCACGGCCGTTAGCGTGCGGCTCGCGCCTGGAGCTCATCTCCTACCCGCCCCTCGACCATTCGATGGGTTCGACACGTTCGACGACCTTCCTCGATGGGCGCTGGCGTAAGGGATCTCTGGTTCCGAGGATCCCGGAAGGGACCGGCGAGGCTGGCAGATGCCCCGGCTCCTCCTCAGTACTTCATTTTCCGCAGTTCCGGAAAATCATAGTACCGCAGCCGCCTATCGTGGCAACGAAGTTCGTTTTTTTTCACGCCCACGATCATGTTATGTTTTAAAGTAAACCCGATGTAAGACCAGTCTGGATTGCTACGCTCCGTGGTCCGCGTACAGTAGGCGTAGGTCTGCTCTTGAGGTTTTAGCGGAACGACGCTGGAAATCTCAGCCCGCAGAAAGTTTCCCGGTTCTATGACGCCGCGGAGAGCGTCAACATTCTCGTGTCGAACGGCACTGGAGGGTGGACGCTGCGAGTCCGCAACGGATTGAGGCAGAGCGGTTTGGCAGCCGGTCAGCGCCAGCAGAGCCGCGCTCGCAAGTATTCTCATTTTCATTTGAATTCTCTGTATCAAAGTTGATGGGGTCATGGCTGCAGACGGCAATGACCCGTCCGAAGCCCTTTGCCCTCTGTCAGGTCTTCATGCCGGTCAGCTCAGGAAACGGGTAGTAGTGAAGCCGCTTATCCTTGCAACGATAGTCATTCGCAGTTGCGCCGAGGATTTGGCCATCCGTGAAGGAGACGCCGAGGTAGGCCCAGTCGCCCCAGCTGCGCTTGGGCACGACCCGCACACAGTAGGCATAGATCTTTTTCTCGGGCTCAAGCAGCACCACACTGGAAATCCGCGCCCAAACCACTTCGCCCGCTTCGTGTCTATAACTCCTCTTGAATACAATATTGATGAAGTTCTGCCGGACGTCACTGGAGGGAGCACGTTGGGAATCCGCAACGGATTGCGATACGGGGGCGTTGCAGCCGGCCAACATCAGCAGGGCAGCGCAAGCAAGGACTTTTATTCTCATTCAGGTGAATCTCCAAAGAATCGGATCGTGATAAACCCTGCGTATTCCTACAAACATCGCGGGAATAATATTTGCAATACACAAAAAAACAGTATTTGACGCTGCGCGTTGATCGCGCACCGTGTAAATTTGATTGCGTCGCTCTATTTATACAGGTGGGTTTGAAACGGAACTTGTGGTCCCATTCCCATCCTCATCATTGATCGCCACGCCAGCCTCCAGCGCTGCAAGGATGAAAGCCTGCCGCACCGTTTCCGCCGGCATTCGGCCGGCAAGCCAGGCGCGGCAGAAATCGATCGCCCTCTGCTGATGGACGCCGCCATTGATCGGCCAGTCGGAGACGAGTGCGTAAAGCGCATCCTGCGGTGAGCGGAGAACCAGCCGTTCGCCGGTATCAAGTTCGATCGAGATCGGTTTTTTCCAGAAGGCGGAATGGTCGCTAATGGCAGTCGCACCTGCAGCTGAATTGACAGGGAACTAACTGCCGAGGGCCGATACCGGTTCCAGTGCGGGCGAGAGGATGGCAACGGTGCCCGCCCAAGAGAGCCCATCCTACGGCGCCCCTCCGGGGCCTCGAAGGACGAGGCGGGTGCTCCCGCGGTCAGCCACAAGCCGGGGGATTGTTGAGCCAATCCGAACGATTCATTCGTTTCCCTTTTGTACTCTTTCCCCTCTTCCATTTCGCGCTGACTCTCTCCATATTCGCGCCATGGCCAGATCTCCGAAAAAATCTTCGCCCTCGAATGGTTTCGAGGAAGCCCCGCAATCGTCCTTTGAGGGCGCGCCCCTCTCCGGCTCCGTCGCCGATTGGGTGAAACAGCTGGAGGCGGACGCCGAAGCGTCCGGCGTCGAAAGCCAGCGCGAAATCGCCTCGAAAGCCGGCAAGCACCGCAAGAAGGTGGAGAATGAGGCGCGCAAGCATTCGGAAGCCGTCAGCGTCAACAAGAACGCGACGGTGAGCAAGACTGCGCGCGGCGTCTCGATCGGTGGTTCCTCCGATCCGAAGACCCGCGCCGCCGCCGGCCTGAACCCGGTGGCGGGTCTCGACATTTCGCTCGAGGATGCCGGCAGCATCTCGCCTGGCGGCGTCACCGCCACTGTCGAGGCGCTGTCTAAGCTGATCGAGAGCGGCAATCCGCTGCACAAGAACGGCAAGATCTGGACGCCGCACCGCCCTGCCCGCCCGGACAAATCCGAGGGCGGCATCACCATCCGCATGGACTCCGAATACAAGCCGGCCGGCGACCAGCCGACGGCAATCCGCGATCTCGTCGAAGGCCTGCAGAGCGGCGAGCGTAGCCAGGTGCTGCTCGGCGTCACCGGCTCGGGCAAGACCTTCACCATGGCCAAGGTGATCGAGGAGACACAGCGCCCGGCTGTCATCCTGGCGCCGAACAAGACGCTGGCCGCCCAGCTCTATTCCGAGTTCAAGAACTTCTTCCCCGACAATGCGGTGGAATATTTCGTTTCCTACTACGATTATTACCAGCCGGAAGCCTATGTGCCGCGCTCCGACACCTATATCGAGAAGGAAAGCTCGATCAACGAGCAGATCGATCGCATGCGCCACTCGGCGACGCGCTCGCTGCTCGAACGCGACGACTGCATCATTGTCGCCTCGGTCTCCTGCATTTATGGTATTGGTTCGGTCGAGACCTATACCGCGATGACCTTCCAGATGAATGTCGGCGATCGGCTGGACCAGCGCCAGCTGCTGGCCGATCTCGTCGCCCAGCAATACAAGCGTCGCGACATGGATTTCACCCGCGGCAGTTTTCGCGTGCGCGGTGACACCATTGAGATCTTCCCCGCCCACTTGGAAGACGCGGCCTGGCGCATAAGCATGTTCGGCGACGAGATCGACGCCATCACCGAGTTCGACCCGCTGACCGGCCAGAAGACCGGCGACCTGAAATCGGTGAAGATCTACGCCAATTCGCACTATGTCACGCCGCGCCCGACGCTGAACGGCGCCATCAAGGCGATAAAGGAGGAACTGCGGCTGCGCCTCGCCGAGCTTGAAAAGGCCGGCCGCCTGCTGGAGGCCCAGCGCCTGGAGCAGCGCACCCGCTACGATATCGAGATGCTGGAAGCCACCGGCTCCTGCCAGGGCATCGAGAACTATTCGCGCTACCTCACCGGTCGCGATCCCGGCGATCCACCGCCGACGCTGTTCGAATACATCCCCGACAATGCCATCGTCTTCATCGACGAAAGCCATGTCACCGTGCCGCAGATCGGCGGCATGTATCGCGGCGACTTCCGCCGCAAGGCGACGCTGGCCGAATACGGCTTCCGCCTGCCTTCCTGCATGGACAACCGGCCGCTGCGCTTCGAGGAATGGGACGCCATGCGCCCCGACACGATCGCCGTTTCGGCCACCCCCGGCGCCTGGGAGATGGAACAGTCCGGCGGCGTCTTCGCCGAACAGGTCATCCGCCCCACAGGCCTGATCGATCCGCCGGTCGAGGTCCGCTCGGCGCGCACCCAGGTCGACGACGTGCTCGGCGAAATTCGCGAGACCGCGGCCAAGGGCTACCGCACGCTCTGCACCGTGCTGACCAAGCGCATGGCCGAGGACCTGACCGAATATCTGCACGAGCAGGGCGTGCGCGTGCGCTACATGCACTCCGACATCGACACGCTGGAGCGTATCGAGATCATCCGCGATCTCCGCCTCGGCGCTTTCGACGTGCTGGTCGGCATCAACCTTTTGCGCGAAGGCCTCGACATCCCCGAATGCGGCTTCGTCGCCATCCTCGACGCCGACAAGGAAGGCTTCCTGCGCTCCGAGACCTCGCTGATTCAGACCATTGGTCGTGCGGCGCGTAACGTCGACGGCAAGGTCATCCTCTATGCCGACAACGTCACCGGCTCCATGCAGCGCGCCATGGATGAAACCGCCCGCCGCCGCGAAAAGCAGATGGCCTATAACCTCGAAAACGGCATCACGCCGGAATCGGTCAAGGCGAAGATCTCCGACATCCTCGACAGCGTCTACGAACGCGACCATGTCCGCGCCGACATCTCGGGCGTCTCGGGCAAGGGCTTCGCCGACGGCGGCAACCTCGTCGGCAGCAACCTCCAGGCCCATCTCAACGCGCTCGAAAAGAGCATGCGCGACGCCGCCGCCGACCTCGACTTCGAAAAAGCCGCCCGCCTCCGCGACGAAATCAAACGCCTCAAGGCCGTGGAACTCGCCGCGATGGACGACCCGATGGCGAGGGAAGAAGCCCGCAACCAGGAAGGCGGCAAAAGGAACGGAAAAGCCAACCGCGAGTCCCTTCTCCCCACCGGGGAGAAGGTGCCCGGCAGGGCGGATGAGGGGGCCACACCCTCCTACTTCTCCAAACCCACGCTCGACGACATGGGCCCCGGCACCGACACGGCCACCCCGCTGTTCCGCAAGCCCGACCTCGACGAAATGGGCCGCCACGTCGCCACCCCCGCCGGCGATGGCAAGAGCCTCTTCCGCCGCAACACCCTCGACGAAATGACCGTCGGCCGCACGGAAAAACCGGTGACCGGCCATGTGCCTGACAAGCCCGACGTCGCCAAGGGCACGAAGCGGTTTTCACCGTTGCCGGAAGGTCAGCCGGAACGCGACGACAGTGTCAGGCCGGTAGTGCGCGGCCGGGTCGGCGCTGGGAGCTATGAGGAGCCAGGCGAGCAGAAGCGCAAGGGGCGCACGAAGGGGAAGACTGGGCGGCCAGGGCGGTAATGAATCCGACTCTTTTGGTGCAGTAAAGTACCGAGCCGGTCTCGAGCCCGCAAAACAAAGCCTTGCCTGAATGAGCATCGGCCTACAGCAATGGAATGATACGGAAAAATTCTCATCCTTATCGCGACGAATCTCTTTAACGGGGAACTTTCCCCCGGCGCTCCAAATAACGCGCTCGGGTATCGCATTACTCGAGGAAATATCTCTCTGATGCAAGACTATTGGGATGACGGAGGAGCAGTAGTCGCCCTCGCCCGACCTGGAGAGAGCCAACTAGTCTACCCAAGTACCGCCTCCATCCTCACCTCTACACAATTCTCGCCTCCCCCTTCGCCAAGGCAAAATAAATCCGCTCTACCCGGCAGGCCGCACTCCTGGCGCTCGCCTCGTACCCCGCAGCCGGCCAGCCGGGGCGCGGGCTGCCGTCGGCTGATATCAGCCAGTACCAGCGCTCGTCGGAGCCGGTGAAATCGATCTTGAAGATCCGCCCCATGCAGGTTTCGCCGTCAAAGCCGATGAAATCGTCGCCCGGCTTTTCCTTCCAGGCGTGGCGCCATTTGCCCCTCGGTCTCTCGCCGCTGACGATCACCTCCCAGTCCTTCCAGCCGTTATAATTCGATCGCGCCGTCAGAGAGCCGTCATAGTGCTTCTGGTCGAACGTCATGCAGCCTTCCAGGAAAACAGCGACGGACTCGCAGACGGTTCTCCACCCATCGTCGTCGCGGGATGTCAGCCTGTAGGCGAGATCATCGGGCACATTGCCCAGTGCCAGGGCGATGGCGAAGACCACGCCTTCCCTGGTCGCCGGTCGGCCGTTCGCCTTGATATCGAGATAGGTGCAGAGGAATTCGGCTACCTCGTCTGCGATCGCATCGATGACACCAGGCTGCCGGCGCTTGCCGATCTCATAGCCGCCGAAATCCCGGATCCGGCGCTGCGTCTGCCTGCGAAGGGCATTGTTGAGGAATGACCGTAACAGCGTTCCGGCATCGTCTGGCATGCGTTGTCCTTCTCCTCGTGTCTTGCCGCATGGTTTCGTGAATGGCTCCCGCCCGAGCCGGTGAAATCAAAGCAATTCCGGACGCAAAACCGCCACGGCCTTTGCCTGACTTGCCCTAGATCAACGTCGGCTCCGGATCGTCCTCGACTTCCTCGATGATCTCGAGCCCGTCATTCCTCGGGGAGCCGGGGCATCGGCCGATCTTCCACATCGTCATCAGCTCGGTCGGGAAAGATCTCAGATGTTCTTATTATGTTCCGGAACAGTATCCGGTCAACAAAGCGTCAGTTGTGCGCTGCTGGAATACGCTTCGCGTCCGGCAGATCGGTTGCGAAGCGGGCGAAATTGTCGGATAACAGCCCCGGCAACTGAAGCGATGAGCGAACGGGAGCAGCCATGCCAGACCTGCGCATCGACCCTTTTCCCCCGCCCGCCGAACTCACCAGCCTCTGGTCCGCAGCCTGGAACACGCCGGAAGCACCTGACTTCTCCCGCATCCTGCCTCGCAGCCTCGCTCACATTGGCGCCTATCACGATGACAGGCTCGTCGGCTTCGTCAATGTCGCCTGGGATGGCGGCATTCATGCCTTTATCCTTGATACCTGCGTTCACCCGGGCATGCGCCGGCAAGGCATTGCGACGCGGCTGGTCAGAGAAGCGACAACGATTGCCCGCGAGCGAGGCGCCGAATGGCTGCACGTCGATTTCGAACCGCACCTCGCCTCCTTCTATCGCAACTGCGAATTCAGGCCGACAGAGGCAGGCCTCATCAAGCTGGCCTGACATGCCGCCCTCCTTCGGTCTGCAAGGCCGGCTGTCACGTCGCGGCATCTCAGAAAATGCCGCTCCACCTCAACGCTCGTTTCGGCTATGATTCTCTGCACATCGGAGGAGAGCCTGCATGCGTCTGCCAACCGTCATCCTCGCCCTCGCCATCTCGGCGTTCGCGGCCCTGCCCGCCTTGGCGGAGACCTACAAGACGCCGAAGGCGCTGCTCAAGGCGCTTTACAGCTACGACACCGACAGGAGCGACGCCGAGGCGCCCTCGCCCTATTCGATCTTCTTTTCCGACCATCTGAACAAACTTCTCCAAGCCGATCTCGACAACACGCCCGAGGGCGATGTCGGCGCGGTCGATTTCGATCCCGTCATTGCAGGCCAGGATGGCGAGGCAAGCAATGTCAGGATCGGGCAGCCGATCCTGTTGGACGACAAGGCCGAGGTGGAGGTGCAGTTCGACAACGGCAAGGAGGTAACGCTTTTCTACAGCCTGGTGCGGGAGCATGGCGGCTGGAAGGTCGATGACATCGCCGATCAGCAGGGCGACAATCCCTGGAGCCTGAGCGCATTGCTGGGGGATGCGCAGTAAAACCGCAGGCGTCAAAAGAGAGCCCTCATGGTGAGGGCCGTCTCGAACCACAAGGGCGGACGTGCAACTCCTTACCTGTATTCCACAAAGCCCCTATGCTGAATCGAACGCAATGGCGCCGGTGGCCGCCCCCGTCCTTCGAGGCTTCGCCCTGCGGGCTACGCACGTCAGGATGAGGGCCGGAGCAAAGACGGGGCCAAGAACACCGGAGGCAGGCTCTGCGATCCTCTTCACCTGAGGCCTGCCGCTCCGACCGCCGCTCCGCAAAATCCATAGCCGGCCACCGAAGCGACCCTCATCCCGTTTCGGGACGAAATCCCGATATGGCACAGGCGTGCAAGGATCTGCTAACTTTTCGTCAAGTAACTGAATCTTCGGCATTTCCTGTCACGAGAAAGGACATGCCACAATAATGGCGCTTGCATTTTGACCGAAATGATGGCACCAATCCACCTACTCGGGCATTTGCATGCCGGTGACTGGACTGATGTGGTACTCTTCCGTTACGGAAGGGGCGCGGGAATACCCGCCTGCGTAGACGTTCTTTCCCCGTACGTGACTTCTCCGACTGACCCTTCGTCCCAATCGATCGGGGCGAAAGCTAAAGCCGTCCGCTTCCTCTCGGGGGCGCGGATACTAGACAGACTAAGGGAAAAGGACTATCCCAATGGCCACCAAAGGCACCGTAAAATTCTTCAACCAGGACAAGGGTTTTGGTTTCATCACGCCGGACGGCGGCGCAAAGGACGTTTTCGTCCACATCTCTGCGCTGCAGGCTTCTGGCATCCAGTCGCTGCGCGAAGGCCAGCAGGTCACCTTCGACACCGAGCCGGACCGCATGGGCAAAGGCCCGAAGGCTGTTAACATCTCGGCTTCGTAAGCTAGATCATCGCTTCGGCGGCAGGAACGGCGCTCTGAAAAGGGCGCCGTTTTTGTTTGCCACGCTTGGATTTGTCGATCGCAAGGCCAGGTGCTATATGCGCCCTTAATGATGATCTCGCCCGAGCGGCGATGCAGGGCGCCAACATTGAGGCGCCGCGGCTACAAGGAACAATGGATCGTCGATGACTGAGAAGAGGCCGATTTTTGCGGTCGCCCCGATGATCGACTGGACGGATCGGCCCGCTAGAGTGGGCAAATGGAGTTTCTGTCGTACTTCTCGTCGTACCGTTTCCGCGGCGACCGGAAAAAGTTATAGTCGGCGAACACCAGCGTAGGAGCAGCCCGTTTGGAGTACGACGAACTGATAAGCCGTGGCGAAACGGCCGTCCGCGAATTGATCGGCAAGCAGGAAACACTTCAGCTCGAGTTCAAGGCTAACGAACAACGAGACCCGATTTTCCAGGATGGAGCACTGACTAAATCAGGCAGGAAGCTGCTGGCAAAGGAAGCATCTGCTTTTGCCAACTCCGCAGGAGGCGTGATTGTATTCGGCGTCGATTGTCGAGCTGTCGATGGCATTGATCAGGCCGAGAAACTCACGCCGATCTCGAATATTCAGCGGGCGGAAACGAGTGTTCGTGATGCCGCATCAGAGCTGCTCCAACCTCGCCATGATGGAATCAGGGTCGCATCTATTTCTACTGCTTCGGACCTGACCTCGGGCTTCGTGATCGTCGACGTACCCCGATCAGAGAGGCGCCCACACAGGTCCGAGGCAACTGACCAAAAGCAATATTTCAAGCGCTCGGGTAGTCGCTCATATCCTATGGAACATTACGACATCGAGGATGCATTCAAGCGAACGACAGCTCCGTCTCTCTCGCTTAAGCATTCGCTGAGGCGGACAATGACAGTTGGGAGTGATGAGGGGCACTATCACTTGGAAATCGCCATGCTAAACGACGGGGCTGTATCCGCTAAATCGGTAACATTACAAATCTGGAACCGCCAAGGATCGATGTTCGGTCATGACTTTTACTCAAAGCAGCCAAACTTCACTACGAATTACGAAGGACGCGAACACATCGCGGCACCCGCCGACTTTGTGATTCATCCTGGAGAAACGCGGAAATTTCACCATTTCACATTCGAAATGGCGCGTAAATCGGGCGTTATCACTGTGGGCAAAGTGCCTCTCGAAGGTAAAAGGTTCTCTTTCGACTATGCAATCGGAGCCGACAGTCTCCGTATCGAAGAACGCACGCTAGACCTCACCGATACGATAAAGGCTGAAGCTGAAAAGCATTTTCCATCTTGACCTGTAGGGAAAGCCTGGCCTTCGGCCAGGCTAACTCCCGTCAATCAACCGGCCTACTGCTTATAGCTCCCCTCCCTATCCGAAACCTTAACCTCCGCGCAGCGAAGCTCGTCAGATCCAGAGAGGTAGCGGCGCAGGTTACCCCACTGCATGTTTTTGTGTCGCGGGCAGTTGCCGTTCGTTTTATGGGGCTTACAGAGGCCGCACGAAGCTTTGCGCGGTCGCTTTCTTTTGTGGTGCATGTCGATCTCAGAACGAAGTCGGTGCGCCCCGATGGCGCACGCGTATCTTTCGGAGATGGACGGATGTGCTGTTCATCTGTCCTCTTTACTACATCAGCGAGAAACGGAAAAGCCGCCGGCAGGTGACGCCGACGGCGCGCTTGTTGGCCACCCTGGCACTGGCGACTAAAAATCGAAATACACGCTCACGCCTGACCGGCGATGATACGGGTAATGGCGATAGCCGTAGCCGCGATAGGGGTAATAATCGCGATAACCATAATAGTCGCGGTGGCCGTAATACCGCGGACGATAGCACGAGCCATAATACCGGCAGTCACGGTAAGCGTACCGGTGTCTCTTCCAGTGGCCATACGCATGTCCATGACCGTGGCGACAGTAATGGACCAGATCGACGTCGGCGGCGGACATCGCTATCGATTTCGGCACGACCATCGGCGTGGCGCTTAGCGGCAGGGCGAAAGATGCAGACAAGACCATTGCTGCAAGTGTGGAAAAAAGCATCTTCATCGGCGCATCCTTTCAGGCTGCGATTCTGGGTTAATGAGCATTAACCTCCGATGAACGGCTACGTGCTTGAAGAAATACCGGCCGGCGCGCCGCTGGTGTGGTCGCGGGTGGTGCTCGCGCCGGCCATGGTGTTCAGTGAGCGCTCGGCCGCGTCATGCGGCGACTGCGACCGAGCGCGTATCGGCCAGGGCGGGCCGAGCTTAGAATTTGCATCCGGCGATGAACTCCCAGAACTCGCCCCGCCGGTACGTCTTGAAGGTAAGCCAGTCCATTGCAGATCCGCGCATGTCATTGCACTCGCGGCAGGCTGCGGCCATGTTGTCAACCTTGGTCCAGCCCTTACGGCGGTGAGTGATCAGGTGCTCCAGCGTGGCTGCGTTCGGTGGGATATGACGGGCGCCGCGAGGCATGAGGATCATTGCGCGATCGCAGTAGCAACACTTGCCGCCCTGCTTCTCGAAAAGATCACGAACAAGAGCTCGCTTCACTCCGGTCTTCATAGGGATTCCTGCATGCGGTCAGATGGCTTCCTTCGACCGTGCGGAACGGGCGGCCGGCCATGTCACCGGTGATGAGTTGGATATCGTAAATCTCTCTTCCCATCGCCGACCGAGAGCACGTCATCACGATCGCGAGGTTTTCGCCGAACGACACGGTATCGCCTGCAGCGAAACGAAACTCCTTGGCGTGGTAAACTCGAGTTGGTCGTCTGCCAAGCAGCGCCCTCGGCAACAAGCTTCTGTCGGCGTGGCTTATCGGTGCATGAATGGTCATCGTGGTGCTCCTCGTTGCTTCTGAACTGATTTCGTAATAATGTACTGATAGCATCTCATTTTCGGTGCGTCAATACGAAATCGGTACATTATCACGATGAAAGTAGTTCAATGCAAAATGGCTCGAGCGGCTCTGGGCTGGGGCGTGCGGGACCTAGCTCAAAATGCCGGGGTAGCTGTCGACACGATCTCGCGTCTGGAGCGGGGGGAAGAGATAATGCCTCGAACACTCGCCGCCATCCGGACAGCGTTGGAGTCCGCAGGCGTAGAGTTCATCGATTACGATCGTGGCGAAGGCGTTATCAAACTACGGCATGACCAATGAATTATGCAATCGCAGGACTTCTCGCTTCTCTTTTGATTTCGACTCCGGCCTATTCCCTGCAATGTCACCCGAGAGATAATGCAGCAAGAATATTAGCGTCACCTACCCCGAACGATATTCATCCAACTTGGAGAGGTGACTCGTACGTCGGCATGAGTTGGACGTTCATTGTTCAGGGCAGCGCAGAGGATGGCACTGGCAAGTATTTCAAAGGTAATCTTATGTCTCCTCGCGGGGGCCCGGTAAACGCGAACGTGTTCATCTTGCGAAGCGAATGGGACTGTGAATAACCGATAGCGTCTCGTCTGTTTTCTGTTCGCGGCTCACTTCTTCAAATAGCTCTTCCCGCCGCTGTCGGTGATGCAGTAACGCCCTCCCCTGGGGCCGGTACAGAATGATCCGGACCGGCATGAACACTCGCCGCCGGCGGCCGGCTCCATCTCGTGTCCTGCACTCCCAATCAGACCTGCTGTGCCCAATTCCGCGGAACACGATCTCTTGCTGGCGCTCACGGAACCGTCGTTGCAAATAAACGTGCTGCCCTGACAGCCGGCAACGCCACCCTTCTTGCCACTACACGGGGTGTTGGCGGCCAGCGCAGCCGGAGCCAAGCCAAGTACAAAAACTGCAGCCAGGAAAACGCGTATCCCCATCGGCTAACGATGCAACTGGATGTGGATTCGCGCAAGTGCGCCTTGATCGACTCGAAGTTCTCTAATAGCCCCTAACCGCGGCCCACCACTCCGCGCAGGCCATCCCGCCTAACCACCACTTGAAGAGGATCAAGATGCTTTCGGCGTCCGCGCCGGCGGCGATCCCTAAACCGCTTGTGGTGGGCCATGAACAGATCAGATTTCCAACGAGCCCTCACCTACGCCCGCGCCGCCCAACCATTGGACCCAGACCAAGGCTGGCGAATGGAAGACGTTCAACTGGCCTTCATGGCCGGCATGGAGGCACTCGCCCTGCCCCGGCTCTTGTCGTTACCAGAGGCGGCGCGCGTCTTGAACGTCTCGCCATCCACGGTCAATGACTTGGTGCGACATGGCGAGCTGGCATTCGTGCAAGCCGGCCGCGGCACGGAGCGGCGACGCCTAACCTTCAGCCAGGATGAAATAGCGAGTTTTATAAGGCGTCACACCCAACGCACCCATTATGACCCGACGCCCAAGACAGCGCGACGCGGATCGCGAAAGACAAACCTGGAGCTCGCCGTCGAGCGGGCGAGCGCGGATGGCGGGTTTTCTGCTCGGTTCGAAGCTCTGTTGGCCGCGGCGAAGGCGAAGAAGAAATGACCATTCCCCCGCGGCTCATTGGTCGCAAAGAAGCGGCTGAATATTGCGGAATTTCGCCGTCATGCTTTTCGATGTGGGTTGCACGCGGCATCATGCCCCCGACCTTACCAGGCACCAGAAGATGGGATCGCCGCGCTATCGATGCGATGATGAGCGCTCTTGGCGGAATTGATGAACCCAACGCGATCGACGACCGCAGCGCGATTAGGAAATGGAGAGATAGGAAAGAAAGTTATGACCGCCCGCGCTTCGGCCTGGATTCCAAGAGCGAAAACATCTTGGTGGCGATGTCCTACAACACCGAACTCAACACGTTGGACGTCTTGCCGGGCGCCGGGCCGGTTTTGATGGGTCGACTGGTCGGAAAAGGGCTGGTGAAATGCCAGACATCGGAAGGAGAAGTGCGATACATCATAACCGACGAGGGACATGCTGAAGCAAGCAGAATTTTTGAGAGATGGAAACGGCGATAGCTACAACATTTAGCCATTCATTTCCTGACATTTACAAGATGCAGCCGTCATGGTGTCATTTCATCGGGAGGTGGAGACTGATTCGAGGAGAGCAATATGGCAAATCAACTTTTGGAATATTTTCGGCGTCTGGAAGCCTGGCGCCGGCTTCCGCAGAGTGCAGTGCTTGATCCCGCCCGGTGGCGCTACGATGCTCATGGCCGCTTGATCTGTTTCAGTGATTACGGGCGCCGAGACAGCGAATATGGTTGGGAGCTTGACCACTTCCCTATTCCGAAGGCCCTCGGCGGCTCCGATGACATGTCCAACATCCGTGCACTTCACTGGCGCGGGAATGCAGCCCATGGCGGACTACTCGGGCTCGGTCTGGCAGCACTGTCGAAGGATGAAAAGCACCATGGGCTTGGTGGGCTCTTCGGGCTCTATCCCAAGTCATAAACCGCGGCATTGTCCGCCGCATCGCGCAGTCCATTATGGGACGCGGGTCGTAGCTGTCCGCGCTACATCGAATAGTGGCAAGGCCACCGTCGACGTGTTTTCCGATTCATGCTTTAAACGCATGCAGCGGTAAAACTGGCAGGGTTCTCGATGGCCATTTATGAAGAATCCCTTAAGTCTCTTTTTTTGGAGATGTCTTTCGAGGGCACCCATTTGGCCACCGGGACGGGCTTCATTTGCACCAGTCCGATCGGACCTGTGCTGATCACCAATCGCCACAACGTAACGGGGCGTCACCAAGATACAGGACAACCTCTCTCGCCAACTGGCGGTGTGCCGGACAAAATCTCGATAAGGCATAACAGGCTCGGGCACACAGGCGAAACCCTATTGAAGGTTGAGGCCCTTTTTGATCCCGAAGGCGAACCTCGATGGAAAGAACATCCGACACTCGGGGCGGTGGCTGACTTCGTTGCTCTTCCTATGAGCAACACATACGGTGGCGTTCAGCTGCGTTACTACGATCCGTCGGCTCCTGGTCCGTTGTTCAAGATCGGACCAACTGCAATCGTAAGTGTGCTTGGTTTTCCATTCGGAATAACTGGAGGTGCTTCGCTTGCTGTGTGGGCAACAGGTTTCGTGGCATCGGAGCCAGATGCTGATTACGGCGGCCTACCCACGTTTCTGATCGACTGCCGCACAAGACCAGGACAATCGGGATCACCGGTCATCGCATATCGCCATGGCTCGGCTGATCTGGAGAGTGGTGGCACAATGATGTTCGATCAGCCGCTCACGCGCTTTCTGGGTATTTATAGCGGGCGCGTGAACGCAGAGGCCGACCTGGGGATCGTCTGGAAGGCTCATGTCATCGCTGAGCTAATCGCCTCGCTGAAACAGTAGCACTGACGTTATTCCAACTCATAAACCGCCGCGTCGTCCTGCTGCTCCCTTAGCCCCTTATACGAGGCGTGGCGCAGCTTCCCGTCATGAGTCCAGGCTCGGTACTCGATCTCAGCAACAAGCTTCGGATCGACGAAGACCGCATTTCGCTTCCTGCCGGTATCGACTGCGGGCTTGCTGATGATCAGCTTGTCCATCTGCTGCCGGAGCTCGGCGGCGGAACGCTCGTTGAAGCCGGTCCCCACTCCCCCGACATAGACGAGATCCCCTCCCTTGCGCGCGGCAAGCAGAAGGCGCCCAATGCCCGCGAATGACGAGGTGGACTTCTCGTAGCCGACAATGATGAAACTGTCGCTCTGGATGCATTTGATCTTCTGCCATTCGCCGCCTCGTCCGCTGCGATAGGTGCTGTTCCGATCTTTCGCGATGATGCCCTCCAGCCCATGCTCGCAGGCGATGCGCAGAAGTGTTTCGCCATCCGCCTCGATCTCCTCGGAGAGACGTATCGCCTCCTCCCCGCCGGCCGGGACTATCCCCTCGAGTAGATGGCGCCTTGCGGTGAACTCGGTCTCCGTGAGGTCATGACCATCGAGATAAAGGAGATCGAAGACCATACAGATCGATTCCCACGAGATCCGCTTTCCGCCGCGGCCGCCGAGCGACTGCTGGAGCTTACCGAAGTCAGACCGGCCATGCTCGTCGAACACGACAGCCTCGCCATCCAGTATGGCCGTTGAAACAGGAAGGCGTTTCGCCTCTGCCACGATGGCAGGGAAGCGGTCGGTCCAATCGTGCCCGCCGCGGGTCAGGATTTTGACGCCCTTCGGTTCGATATGAACGGCCAGGCGGTACCCGTCCCATTTCACCTCGAACGCCCATTGCCGGCCTTTCGGCGGCCGCGGCTTCAGCAGCGCCAGGCACGGATCGATGCGTGCCGGCATTGGATCGAGGGTGAGTTGATGCTGGTCCGGGTCACGCCGCCGTCGCGGCTTGCTGCGAAGTGGCGCGTCAGATTCGCGGAGCAGCGGCGTCGAAGGCTTGCGAGGCGGCTTTGTCATCCTCACATGACATCAGCGACGCGTCGGAAAGCAATTTACCAAGATTGATTATTGACTTGGATCGTGGCGAGCAGAAACTAGTGATACGCTCGGGGTTGAGCGCGTCTATTTAGAGAAGGTAACGACGATGACCCCGTTGCAGCCCGTGTCACGATGCGCGCTGAACAATGCTGAACTGGCCCTCTGTCAGAGGGTATATGACCGCATCATCTCAGCCAGACCGCTCGTCTCAGATGCCGAGCGCGAGGACCTAGCCAGCATGATCATTAGGTCATACCAGCATGGGGTAATGGATGAGGATGCCTTAGTGCGGCTTAAGCTGATCGCAAACCTCCTGTCCGATAGCGTGGAACCTTACGCATTCTCTTCCGTTATTGCGTCGGGACCGCGCGGAGAACCGACGCAGCCAACTTCTCACATCGCCCCCAGATACGCGCGGTCTCGTTTCCCCTTTTTCGATCAATTGCCCCGCTTCGGCGGGGCTATTTTTGTGGTCTTCAAATTCATTATTGACTCGCCCGATCATGAGAACATATTAGGAACGCGCTCGGGCGGGGCATTCAACAACAATGCGGCAGAAAGGACCTCGAAAGGGGAAGGATGACGCATGGCCGAAACCATCGGCGAGGCAATGGATGCAGGATGGGATGTCAGCGCCAGATGCGCATGGGGGAAGCGTGAGGGGCTGAAGAGCGTGCGTGAATGTCAATGGAAGCATCGGCTGGATCTGATCACCCTGGTGGCGACGAGAGGGCGCGATTTTCCGCTTGCGATGCTCTCGCAGCGGATGCGCTGCCCGGTCTGCGGCAGCCGGCGCGTGGCTATCGCCTACCTGCCGAAGAGCACGCCGAGGGCGCAAACCATGGCAAGGGGGCCGAAATGGTAAGATTTTTGGAGGTGCCGAATTGGGACCCGGGCTACGTCAACACGACGCCGCAACACATCGCAATCATGGCCGAATGTACAGCCTGCGGCGATAGGCGTGAATTCTCTATGGATCGGCTGCCGGCGAGCCTTCATTATGCGCAGATCAAGGAGGTCGAGAGGCGCCTAAAATGCTCGGTGTGCGGCGTTAAGGCCGGAAAGCTGCGGTTCGGCAGCTTTGTGCCGGATTAGTAGGGAGGGGACAATTTGAGTATCGAAGGGCATTCATCGGCACCTGGCGCTAATGTGATCGTAGAGCACTATTGCGGAGAGCCTGGTTGCAAGGAATGGGGAGGCTGGGGAAACAGCCCCTCGCCTGCGGTTCCGACCCGATGGTGGTGCTGGGAGCACTTTCCCCATAAGACTTATGAACAGGAACAGGCGCTGAGACGGAAGCTTGAGGCCGCGGAGAGAGGGACGCCGAATTGATTGCAGATTTCATCCTCTGCGCCTCGCTGACAGCAGTCGACGGCGACACCGTGAAATGCGACGGGCAGAATATGCGATTGCTGGGGGAAGGCGTTCCGTTCGTCTCGGGCATAGACACGCCGGAGATCGGGAGCCATGCGAAATGCCTCAAGGAACGGAAGCTGGCGCTGATCGCCAAGGGAAGACTGAATGACCTTCTGGCCGAAAACGGATTGCGTGTCATGTTCAGCGGCACGGTGGACCGTACGCCATCGCACCGGCCGCTCATCAAAATTTATCGGAGGAACGGAGAAGAGATTGGGAGGAAGCTGCCTCCCCGGTGAAGGAGAGGCGGCCTTTTATATCCTATTGATCAAACGTTGAACTTCTTAGGCCGATCGCGCAGCTTGTTTCTTGCTTCGCGATGCATTGCCCTCGTCACGGCCTCGCATGATTTTCTTTCTGAGATCGACATAACCCGAACAACCGAGTACTCGGGTTGCTTCGGGACCTGTGAACCCCCGGTAATGAAAGCTGAGAAGCTCGTCGCAAAATTTTGCAAGATCGCTGCCATATTGTTTCTCCAGCTTTGCTTCCTGATCGGCATTAAGTCGGATTTGAACATCATTTCCCTCCTTGGAGGCAATTGTGCTCATACCAATAACACGCCCACCTTTACCGAGGATGAACGACCTGAGGTCGGCCAATGTTCCACCCAGAGTAATCACGTCATCCACTATGACATAAGGGGTCTTCTTGTCAATTTCCCCGTAGAACGTACTCTGGTGCGCTATTCTGACCCACGCATCGAGTCTGTCTCTGGAGAAGTCTTTCATCTGATAAACGGATTCGTCAACTTCCCAATCCAACTGATGACCAAGCCAGTTGGCGTATCCGACTGCCAAAGCATTATTGGTTTCATCGATTTGGGCTGCGGGAGCAATCAGCTTTGGTTTCGCTCCTGCCTTCAACTCCAGTTCTCTGAGCTTTTTAAGGGTGCCCTCAACCACCAAATCATCCAAGAGATCGAGCGCGGCGTCCACGTCCCGCTGACCTTTTGCCGCGCTATATAAAGCGTGCTCTTTCAAGCAGACGCCCTGGGGGTCCGGTGACTTCCACTTGCAGTTTACAAATACGTCAGGGAAGTCAGCTTCCCACGCCACTCTTTCCATTGCACGAATCGCCGCAACCCAACTGAATCGATATATCACCCGCAGATTGAAATACTCAAGCACTGGTGAGCTTCTACCAATAGAAATCAGAGGACTGCGAAGCGGCCACCGCCTCTCCGGTTAAGGAGAGGCGGCTGGAGTTTAGGTCGTTTGCGCCAGAACAGGTACGGTTTCGTTGGTGAGTGCGAAGGCGTTGGCGAGCAATGCTGCCCGGGCGGCGGGGTAATTCGCCGGGTCCTGGAACGTGCGATTGTTCTTGATCGCCTCAGCGGCAACCTGGCCGAGGCTTTGCCCTGCCTGCCACGCGGTTGGTTCCATGCGGCATGCAGCAAAAGCGATGTGCTTGGTGGAGAAGCCGAAGCCCACAAAGAGGTTAGTGCATTCAGATGCTACAGGGGTAGCGATTTCCAGCGGCATTGGGAACATACCATCAGTACCGCCGAGTGATCCGTCAGGTTCGCCGAACCCGCCTTCACCTGCTACAATCCAATTGCCAGCTGTCTTTTCGTAGGCGATGTACTGGATAGCATGCGAGTCCATGAAGTACGAGATCATGGAGATGGTGTTGGTAGAGATAGTAGGTACACCACCGTCGCCGCGCTTCAGTTCGTCGCCGTCAAGAGTTGCAACGCCGATCAGTCGGCGAGCTTCGCGGACGTAAAGTTGCGGGTTCATGCCGACCGTGTCGTTCTCGTGCGGCGATGGGTAATGGTCGGCGCAGAGGCCCCAGTTCAAGCAGTTCGTCTTGAGGGCGGCGGGAATGCGAGGGTCGGTCCCGTACTGGAGCAGCCAAAGCATGCCCATGATCCAGTTCCAGTGCGCTTTCCACATGACTTCCCGGGTCGAGTAGGGGGCAACCGAATAACCCCAGTTCTTGCCGATGTAATCGGTCGAGGGCGCAGCGGGGCCGGCGCGGTTGTTCACGTCGAACTTGCTTTCACCGTTGACCGTGACAACGGCGTCCGCCTTGAAGTAGTCGGTGAAACTGGTCTTAGTCGGGTTGGCCGCCATGAACCTTAGCAGGATTTCATAATCCGCGATATCGAACCCGGCAGGCGGCGTGCTCGGCAAGGGCCTGCGCCACTTGGGCGAGTTCGTCATGGTCATGCGGAAGTTGTAGGCTTGTTCCTTATCATGCGCCGTACCCGCTGGCGGCAGGGTGTTGAGCGCCGGCGTAAAGGTCGATTTGACCGCCTGAATCATGTTGATCAGGCCGCTGCTCGTATTGCCCGGGGTTTTCCAGGGATCAACCCCTGTGTACTCGTTGTAGGTAGCGCGAATGCCGTTGTACTGCTCGGCGGCGCCCGCCGTGGCAGCTTCGCGTCCGATTCGGTAGGAGCATCCGGCAGCTGCTGTAAGATCCTTTTCATAGGATCCATCGTAGCCGCCCTTAATGTTAAATGTTCTACCATCGACAGTTGTAATAGATGTGACGGCGTTGGTTGTTGGGTTCTTGGTAACGGACAGGACGCCGTTGGTCTGATAGACCTTGATGTCATAGCCGCCGTTTTTCTCGGGCGTCAGCAGCTCGCGCAGAGCCCACTGTACCCACCGCGGCTCGAAATAATACTGCGGCGTCGGCTGGTTGCCGATTGTCTGGACGCGCTTGATTAGCCAGTTTACGAGCCCACCGAAAGCAGCAGTGTTAAGAACGTCACCGAAGCCAAGGCCACCGGAAGTCATACCGCCAAGGTTGAAGCGATCTCGCCAACCACCGACCATTGCCACACTAAGACCATTGCGAGCGGCCTGAAGGCAAGCGAAGACGGTCTGTGCTTCAAAGCCGTAGCCGATGTAATCTACAGTGATGTTGGACGTACCGACGCCGACCTCTTCCATGTAGAAATCACCGTAGCCGGTCGCCTCGATGTATTCTGCGCAGATGGCGTTTAGCTCGATTTCCTGGGCATTGGTCAGGGCGCGACCCACGTACCAGAATGCCAGACGACGGGGCGAGAAGCTCGAGACCGAACCGTTTGCGTTGTGCGCAAGCAGGTAGATCGGGATCGAGGGAAGGGCGACCGAGGCGGCGGCCACCGTGTTCTTGGTGACGCCCAGGTGCGACCCTGTCACGTTCGCCGCATCAATGCGGCTTGCGCCGGTCAAACCCGCGCCATCGGTGTCGCCATCCGCCGAGATGGTGGTAATTGCCGCCGAGGCGAGGCGAATGGTCTGGTTATCGTTAGTCGCACGGCGGGCGCAAATGTTGATGCCTTGAGACGAGGCGTTGATAGCGCCCATGTCGCTGTTGCTGCTGCCGGTAACCGCATTGGTGCAATAGACGTAAGCACCCAGGTCGGTCGGGGCGGTGCCGCCTGCGCCGTTCAAATCGCTGGCTAACAAGCCGGTATTTAGGGCCTGCCCGTTCGCCGTCGCCGTCCAGCCAAAGCCTGTGTTAAAGCCCGGAGTGCTGATCTTCGTACAGGTGCGAGAGGGGTCATTCCACCAGCGCAGGGCAGTCGCTTCATCCGTGCCGACAAGGAAGCCCATCCCCACGGCGTTAGACCAGATTCCCGCCGCCTTGAGACGCTTGATAGCGCGGTTCATCCACCGCTTGCGGTTCGCCGTTGGCGTCGTGATCGCCGCGGCGAGCGCATTGGTTTCGGCTTCGAATGTATATGGCGCTAGAGACGGCAAGCCGCCTCCGCCTCCGCCAGGAATTCGGCCAACAACGCTGTATCGCCCAAAGGGGGAGAGCGGTGAACTTAGAAACGTACTGCTATCAAGCACTGAAGGCACCGCACGTTTCGCCAGCGACGCGGCTGAAGCGGTAAGTGCCTGGCGCGGTGATCGCGATCGCGGGGCGGAAAGGCGTCAGTTCGCCAATATCGGTGTAGCCGCCCGCATCGTCCTTGAGGGTGATACGCACCCGCGCTTGTGAGGTCGTAGTGCCCTTGATGCCGACGAGCACGGTAGAGCCAGATGCTACTACGAGATCAGCGGAGTTGGCCGCGGTGGAGCCCACCGCGAGGAGTTCAGTAGCCATGATGATGTCCAGGAGATTGAGAGAGGAATTAGCCGCGCGTGGTGCGCCGCTGAGGTGGATTCTCGTAGAGGCGATCGAGGCGCTCGTGCACACCGTCTATCCGGTTGCCGACGCCTTCGATGGCGCGCAGTAATTGTGCGGTCTGCTCGGCCTGACTGGTCTTTGTGGCGAATATTTCGGCGCTGTGCAGCCGATGCGCCGCAAGGTCCGCGCCGACCTTGTCGGCCTTATCCTCGGCGATCTTCACCTTGGCCTCGACGCGAGCCCAGACGCGCCAACCTGCGCCGGCCAGCATGACAAAGAAGCCAACAACGGCCATGATTTCTGGTCCGGTCATGGCTTGCGCTCCAACCCTGCGTCGCGATCGGCATAGAAGTCGCGCAGCGCCAGGTGTTTGCGAATACAATACAGGAGCCGCTCGCGATCGGTGATCCAGAGCTTTTCCAGCTGGGCCTGCGTCAGCGCCTTGTCGCCAAGGTCGACCGGGCCGATGCACTTCGCCGTCAGCGCACTGTCCGGCCGCACCAGTTTCGGCGGCGCGGGCGGCACGACCAGTCTATCGGACCTTGTTAGTGCGGCGCACGCCGGGAGCACCGAGAGCAGTGCGGCCAGCATCAGGATCTTCGCCAGCTTCACGCTCGAGCTCCTTAATCTTCAATTCCAGGGATTCGTTTTCGGCTTGCATCTTGGCGATGCGTTCCGCCTCGCGCGCCTTGGCTGCGTTGTTCGCCGCGGCTTGCCGCTCGGTCTCTGCGTTGCGGGCCGTGACGGCCGCGGCATGTTCCGCAGCAATGATGCCCTTGTAATGCGCCTCGGCGCGGGCGTAGCCGCGGTGGTCGACGTAGGCATAGGCGGCCAATAGCAGCGCGAGCGCGGCCAGCGCGCCGCCTACGCGGCGACCGATGGGGCTCAAGAAGAACGCGATCATTGCGACAGCCCCGAAACGCAGATTTCAGCCTCGCCGGCGCGCTGGGCATCACCCATCTCCCGGCGCTTCACCAGGCCCTGCACGACGCGGCCGCCGGCCTTGTTCCACGCGGTCTGTGCCTCGCATGCCTCGCGATAGCGACCCTGCACCGCAAGGCGTGCCGCGGTCGAGTTGACCATGCCGGACACGCCGAAGTTATAAGCGCCAGAGATCATCGCAGCCTGCACGCCGATCGGGAACCGCGTGAAGCCCTTGATCTGCTTCGTCAGCGGCTGGTAGTAGTCGCGCTTGACGCGGGCCTCGAGGATGGCTTCGCACTCGGCGGCCGTGAAGCTCATGCCGGGCTTGACCGGCTTGCCGTCGATCTGCGTTTCGCCGTGACAGATGTCCCATATCTTCGCGAAAGGATCCCAGTGCGACTTGAGCACCAGGCCCTCCCATGGCTTGATCAGCGTTTCGGTGGCGAGGATGACGGCGGCCGGGCGCTCCGGCTCGGCGAAGTACGACTGGCCGCCAGCCAGAACGGCCGCGAAGATGGCAGCAGCGATGGCCGCCTTGCCGCGCTTCGTCGCGGCAATCTTATTGATTGGCAACTGGTGCCTCCTTGTTTTGGATAAGCAGGCGCGCAAACCATGCGCCAAAGAGCAGCGCGAGCGTCAGCCACCACGGCAGGTAATCGGAGACGACCGGCACGACGTTGAGGATGATGTCGGCAAGCGCCGCCAGCTCGATGAGACGAAGCGACCACGCGCGCTTGAGCGTGCCGGCCGCATCGGGAATGAGCACGCGCGCAACAGCGTCACGCGCGCCTGTGAAAAGCGTGCGAAGCAATGGTGGGCTCCGATTTTGGGAGTGGGTTAGGCCCTCTTCAGGCCGATCTGGAAACTGTAGTGGTGGTTCCGACCGTCATAGGCCCGGTTAACCCAGCCGAACCACAGCTTGACGTAGAGGCCGCCAACGAGCGGCTGGTCACGCTTGAAGCAGAAGAAGTGCACGCCGGCGGCTGTCTTCATCAGATAAAGCTGCTGGTTTGGATCCAGGCTGAGCCGCGCTTGCACAATGGTAGACCCGGCAGCGGGCATCCCGAGCAAGGTCGATTGCCAGCCGTGGGCCGGGTTTCGACAGATCCAACATGTGCGCTGCCACCAAAGGCGCCAGCCGTTGAGACCGGGTCTGTATCCACTCACCCGCTGCGTCACGCCGCCATCGAGATCAGCATCGAGCGTCGAGAACCACTGCAGCACGCCAGGCAGGCGTGGGCCGGTCAGAAGCGACAACCCAGCAAGTGCCGGCGCCAACAGATAGGACAGCAGTACGAACGCGAGATTGATCGGGAAATAGGCCAGGTAGCGAAGGATCATAGTTGGGCCGCCGCAACGAAGAAACCGTCGATCTGCTGCGGAGTGAATCCCATGGCAGAAAAGCCCGTTTCCATCATTGGTGAATTACGAACGAAAGTGCCGGAATACTCGTAGGCGATTTGGACGTCCCGCGATTGCTGCGCAACCCAAGCGTCCACAGAATCGAGCAGTCCGGCCGCCAGGAGTTGAAGCTTGAACTGGCGTGCCGACACCGATACCGCCGGCAGGGGCTTGTAGTGATGGGCAATCACCTCAGGATCATCGTTCGCCAGAAATTCCTCAGCGAAGCCTTCCTGAGGTTGCTCAAACAGTCCAGCGATCTCGCCATCGGCACTTCGTGTAACATAAGGCATTATGCGACCCTCTTGCATGGGAAATAGAACCCGTCATTCCAGACCCAAATGGTGCCGGAAGCGCCAGCGACATATCTGACCTGCTTGCTCGTGTTCGTGAAGACGTCTCCTCCCCCGACTGCAAAGCCGCTGGCAACCTGAATAGTGCCAACGCTACCGCCTGAGTCGTTGCCGCCGGCGACGAGGACGCCCTTGGCGGGGTCGTGGACAAGAGCCGAGTTGGTGGTCGCTGCGGAGGAAAACATAAGTCGGAGCTTGGCTTTGACCCTAGCGCCATTTGGCACCGTGATGGCCAAGAGCGCTGATGTAGTCGAGATAGCAATGTTCGTTGCTTCTCTGATGGGCGTCGTAAACGTATACTCGCCGCTGGGCTCCATCGTGAACTCTCGAATATTCGAGCTGGCGTCAGTCAGCGCAACGCCGATCGGCGCAAGGACGTCATAGCCGGTCAGCAGCGACAAGCTTACGCCGCCCACAGTGGCAGAAGTCGAAAGCACCACCTCACCCGTCCCGTCCGACTGCTTGCGCAGCGCGTAGACGAAATAAGTGGCATTGGCAGCTTTGGTGCCAGTGTCCAGGCCGCCACCATTGCCGGCCACCCAAGTGCCGTTGATATTTTTTGTCAGAGTGCCAGCCGAAATCGCCACCTTGCTCAGCGCCTTGACTTTGAAGGCGGCGATATCGAGATGCGTCAGCGGCGTCGAGCCGTTTGGCAAGACAATGCCGCCTTCGACAAAGTCCGGACCGAGCAGCGGCGCGAGAAAGGTGCTCAAGGCGGTGAGGGTCAGGCTCTTCGTGCCGCCCGCCGCGCTATCCCAAATGCCCAGTTTGTCGGCGCCGACGGGAGTTGTCTTTGCCGTCGCTGCATTGATCGATGCGCCGAGACCACTGAAGGTAACGACATTCGTTGCGGTATCGACAGCCAGCAGCAGAATGTCGTCAGCTCCATCGTAGAAATATAGCTGCAACTGCCCTGCTATGGCCGTGGAAACCCATGACGTCCCGGCGACCGCATAAGACGGCCGGGTAGCGCCGGAGTTGCCGCTGAGAAGGGCCTGAAGGCTATCATCCATGCGCGTCGCCATGAGTGTCGGCGAGGCTGGGCCGGTCGTCGGCACACTAAAATCTGTTGGCTGGCTCATTGAACGTATCCATATCCTTTCGCCACGTAGTCAAAGGTTCGCACAACCGGCGCCCCAGATGAATTGCGGAAGATGATCGTGAAACCAGCTGCGGTCTTGCTGGTGATTTGGTAGTAGTCGCCGGTCTGCATGTCTTGCGCGACGATCGCGATGCCGCTCAGCACGTAATAGGCGGGCGAGAAGTTTATCGTGCGCCCAGAGGCTGGCACCAACAAATCGTTTTCGGCGATGACGCGGTCAGGCATATCGACCGTCACACCCAACGAGTGGACAATCGGCGTGACGTCAAACTGGAATGACTGCAGCTTCGCCCTGAAGCGATAAGCTCGCGCAGACACATCGGACGTCACCAATTCAGCCCAGTCCGACCATGCCGGCGCCCCAGTCGGATCGTCATTGGTCAATGAGACCTCAACGCGAACGTTCCACAACGAATCCGATGCTAGGCCGAAGAATTCGGGCACATCAAACCAATCCGGCCGATCGAAGAGATTGAGACTGGAAACAACACCAGACGCGCCGACCGCAGCCGTTAGGCGAGATGTGTAAACCTCGCCGAGATCGATGATGTCGGCGAAATCGTAAATGCCATCCGCCTCATATCCTGTCGTAGACAGGAAGTAGTCGGTGACTGAAAACCAGTCGACGAGATCGAAGACGTTCGACGCGGTATCGAGCATCAACCCGCCGCCAGCGGCGATAACACCGGACTTGTTGCCCAGGAAATCAGGATCTTCCTGCAGCACCTCTGCCGCGTTGAAAGCGGTCAGCGGATTGACAGTGCTGACAACAATGGCCGCATTCAGTGACATCAGGCCGGCATAGTTGACGGCCTTGATCAGATAGGTGCCCACCATAGCGGGAACCTGCGTCTGCGATCCGATGACATTCGTGCGCAATTGCGCTGCCGTTTGCCAGGTGACACCGGTGACGGCCGGAGAGAACCGTATTTCACTATGCGAGAGCGCCTGATCTGCCTGCAGCGTCCACTGCAGCATTGCGATGTCGCCGTTGATGGCGACGCGGAAGTCTTCAATGTCCGCCGGGTTGTTGGCGAAGATCGCGCAAATGAACGACGAAGTGAGAAAGTCCGACAACTCGCCATTGGCAAAAACCGCCCTTATGCGGACGTCATAGACACCCGTCGCGAGATCGACGAGGCGGATTGCCGGCGCGCTAACGCTCGATGTCGTGATCCACTGCGTATCGCCGTTGGCTCGATATTGCACGATGTAAGATGCAGCAGCTCCCGCGTCCGGCGCCTGCCACGCCATATCGATCGCTGACGTAGCCGGCGCAGTCGTCCAGACCGTCTCGACATAAGAGAATCCGCTCGGCGCCGAGGCCCGATAATCCGGAACCGGGGCAATGCCCGTTTCGAACTCAGGGATGTCCCCTTTATCTGCGTCCATGATGGCCGGCGCGTCATCGACGAGTTCCAGACGCGCAGAAAGATCTTGCCTCGCCGTGATGCTCTTGACGCGCAGAACGACGCTTTCAAATCCATTCTCGCCAAACATCGCGAGATCGCCTGGCGCCGGCAAATCACCGGCATCTGAAAACTGGAACGAGTTGAACTCGCCGTCGACGCCTGTAATCGTTCTGATGATAGACGAGCCATCAGCGCCGCGAAAGCGCATCGAATAGGTTTTGCCGGCCTGCATCGTCAGCAGATCGTCAATCACAACGCCATCGGGCGAGGATGTGACTGACCGCACCCGCGCCGCACCCGCGCCCCAGAGCACGACATCATGGTTTACGCGGACACGGTCGCCCCTGGTGCAGACCAGATGTTCAAAGTCTGTGTCGAGCGAATACGTCTCCCGCTGCAACCGAAGCTGGGCCAGGTGATAGCGCCCGTGTTTCCAGATCAGATCCTTGTCCGTAACGCCGGAAAAATCGATCCCTTCAAACTTGGTGGCGTTGTCCTCGTCATATCCGTCGTCATAGACGACCCGCTCATCGTTCAGGTAGCTGTTGTCGCGGTTGATGAACTTGACGCGGAAGCCGTGCGGCAGATCCGTGAAGCCACGCACTGAAGAGAAGTTGGCGGAGTTCCGTGGCGTGAAATGCTGCACGATCGGCGAGTCGGCTATATCCCAGACAACTCCCCACCGCCCGTCGCGGAAAGTGACCGCAGCTCGGCCGGCGGCCGCGATTTCCGTCAGTCGTTCGTAGACAGATTTCTGATCGGTCGCCACAAGATCGAAGGTGAAGCCATTCGTCTCGCAGTATGCATGCCAGTCCTGCAGGCTGACGATGTCGATCGCGCTCCCGTCGACGGGTCGCGCGTTCGCATTGCCCTGCAACACCTGCCGGAAGTGATCGGCTGGGTTGCGAGTTACCTGCCCGGATGACCAGGTAACACCATTCCATGACCGGATTTTCGGGCTGGCGATGCAGTTCAGTGTGTTGACAGTGCCGTTGAGCTGACCGGTCGCCTTGATCCGCATCGCGATCAACGTCAGAGGCTTCGAGAAGCTGACCACCGGCTCGTTGCGCCGGCCCCGCACGGCAGTCCAATAGACGGTCTCGGAAACGGTGTCCTTGCCGCTGTAATCGGAAGACGATTTGCTCAGCCGGACATCATACCTGCCGCGGGTGACCGTCTTCTTCAGCGTCCGGCGCAATGCCTGGGGCGAGTTCGACGTCAGGTCAAAGGTGCCGAAGGAGAGCCATGTGCTACTGGTCGAAAGCTTGTATTGAACTTCGATGGTAACGGTATAGTTGACGCGATTGCCGTTGGATGACTTGTACCGATAGATGCCGCTCGGCGCGCTAACATCCACAGAGATCTCATCAATGTTGTCTGCTGTCGTGCGCTGCACCCAACCCGCCTCGGCATCCAGAACGACAGAGACGTCCTCCTGATAAACCGGCTTCGTGTAAAGCGTTGGCGGCGTAACCGTATGGTCCTCGAGGATCTGGTACTGGACATCCTCGAATTTCGAGATCGCGGTCTCGCCGATCTTCAGGTCTGACACGGCGATCGGACCATAGCCGACCACAAACAGCATACGCAGATACTGATCGTCTCCGACCAGTTCCGTATACGCGCCGGCAGCGTATGGCGGCGAGATCCGGTGCGTGCCGAAGATCTCCGGGATCGCGCCATATTGCGCCGCCTGGTTCTGCGCCCCGCCGATCGAATAAAGCGTGGTCGTGTTCGGCAGAGAGTCCGGCTTCGCGACCGGGAACAAGGCATTGATGATCAGGCTGCCGGCGAGCGAAATGCCCGCACCGATCAGGCCGGTGGCCACACTGGCTGCGGTTGTGCCGGCAGCAAGGCCAAGAACGCTCGTCGCGAGCCATGGTGCAACAACTGCGGCGAAGATGGCAACGACGAGCCCGGCAATCGCGCGGAGGGCGCCCTTCCCAGGAACCTTCACTATCGTAACCGAAGCGCCCGGCTTGACGCGGACGCGGCGCCAGTTCTTTTGCTCGATGGAGTTCCCATTGATCGCAACATAGAGCCTGCTCGGCTCAATATCACAGCGCTCGATGATCTCTTCAATCGAGAGGCCGGCCGGAAGGCTGATGTGCTCTCGTCCCGAGCGCAGCGGAGATCGACGCAGATAAACGTCTACGCTTTCGCCCGGCGCAATGATTTCAACAGGCGCCGTTGTCGGTACAAGCTGCATGGATCTGCCTTATTGGTTGAGGCGGTAGAATCCGGAGATCCGGTTTCGCCAGCGCATATCGCCGATGCGGTCTATGACTGATGGATGCGGCCCCTCGCTGTGGAGCATGAGGCCATGCCCAAGGAACACGCCGACGTGGCTGTCGTGGCGCCCTGCCCGCATCAGCACGCAATCGCCAATCTGCGGGACATCAACGGGATGCCAGTGTTTCTCACGCTCCTCGGCGACCAGTGGGCTGATGGCGCTGCGGTGAAACTCGCGAGCGTCCATTTCCGCCGAGTAGGACGGAACTGATGTCCCGAGCACGTCCCGATAATAAAGAAAAAGGACACCCCAGCAGTCCGCGCCGGTGTAGTCGCGCCCATGGGGCACGTAAGGAATTCCGATGAAGCGTTCCATCAGAACAGCCCCGGGAACGATCCTGGCGTAAATTGGCCGGCAGGATGCGGCTCGTTGACCAGCGCATCCGCCACCAACGTGACCGATATCGCGTGGTCATCCATCGTCGCGTCAGACATCTGCAGCACCGGCATCGTGATCTCGACCACGTCAGGATCTGACGCGAGGATGATCTCCAACTTGACTGCTGGCGGCGTGGTGAAGGTGCGAAGAATAGAGACCAGAGTGCGGTCGATGTTGTCCATCGTCAGTTGGACGCGCGGCGGAGCATCGCTGCGATCATCCGGCAGCGTGAAGTCGAAAGGCAAAAAGATGAACTGCTCGCCCCGGCTTTCCGTGCCATAGACCAGCGGGTCGTCTGACAGACGCGTCGTCGGGTCGCTGGAGATATAGATCGGTTCGTCGAGATCGTCGTGAGTCACGGTCAAGAGGCAGATCGGAACCTCGTCTGTCTCCTGTGAGAAAATCCCAGCAAGAAACCCAGGCGAAAGAATACGGCTCATCTGATATCCAGGCTATTAAGGCAAAACCTCAAGGGAGAATGAAACGACCCAGGAATTGCCGTCGAGTGTTGCCTTGTGGGGTTCTTTCAATCGGACCAGGAGATCCGACCCGCCGAGGCGGTCGGGGAACGTAAAGGCCTTCGCGCCGTCCGAAATGGAATCCCGCACGAATGTAAGGAAGTCTCCATACTCGGCATAAGACATGACCATCTGTCCGCTTTGGCCCCAGACATTCGCCGAGGTGCGCCGCCTAGTCTTCGCTGGACCGATAGATGTTTCGGAGCGCAGAACATTGTCTGCGCCCCCTTCGTCGTATGATGTTGCTGTGAAAAACTTCGGCAGAGTCACCGGCCAAGCTGGAGCAGTCATCGCCTTGCCAATCCTCCCCGCAGACCGAACTGCGATTGCATCGCGCCGCGCGACCTCGATCCAGGTGTCGAGACCTTGTCAGCCACCATTTCATCTACCAAGACGTCGATTTGCGTGCCGCTCGATGTCTGCCGCGATTTTTGCGTGACCTGCGCGTTCGCGTTGTTCGTGATGTTCACCACGACGCCAGAAGCGCCCGCCGACGCCCTGCCGGCAACACGAGAACCGCCGGCGGCACCGACCAATCCACCGCTCGCAAATCTTGCGATGGAGCCGGAATTGATCGCGTCCAGCAACCTTCTATGCCGGCGCGCCGATGCGGCATTCACGACAAACTCGCCGTTGGAAAGCATCGCGGGGATGCTGTCGCTGGTCGGGCCGCCAGGGCCGGACACATGGCCGCCATCAGCATAGGTGCGGGTGTTGAACGCCGAGGAGGCTGCTCCACCCGAACTCACGCCGCCGAACAGGCTAGCGAGCCACCCAAACAAGCCGCCGCCACCACCGGAAGAACCGCCGGCGGTTGCGCCAGATTGAAGGGTATTGCCTAGCTGGCCAAGACCGTTGCCGAACTGGCCGAGGTTCTGGGTCGCAGAGCCAACAGCTGGGTTGAAGTTCCGAAGTCCGCCGGTTGCGGAGTCGGTCGTGCCGGAAAGCCGCGTCAATGCACTATTGAATTTCTCGACATATTGCGTGCCGGTCGTGCCAAGCATATCGGCCGCATTGCCGCCGCCGCCCACCGATCCAGGGCCGCCGAACCAAGCCTGCGCAGCGCCCGAGGCACCGTAACGCCCGGCATAGCCGCCGAAGATCTTTTGAAAGACAGCATCCTGCGCCGACGAGGATGCAAGGTACTGGGACGGCGACAGCGAATAGCCAAGCGCCTGCCGCGTCCACGGGCCGACATTGGCCCCCATTACCTGGTAGGCGCCATATGCTCTGTCGCCAGAAGCAGTCACAGGCCCCATGGCCGAATAGTTGCCGCCGCTTTCGATGGACTTGATTGCGGCCGCGTAGGCCGCGATGTTGCCAAGCGGCGCCCGCGTGACCGGGATAACTGGCGCCCGGCCGAGATTGTCGTTGGCCCCGATCAGCTGGCCGAGTGTCGTGTTCGCCATGAAATTGGCATTGGCGGCGCCAGAGCGGGCTCCAACGCCACCGAGGATCCCGCCACCAGATCCAGCGCCGAGAATGCCATTGATCAACTGATCGATCAGCCTGTCGGCAATCTTCGAGATCTGGTTTAGCGCGGCGTTTTGGATGGCGTCAGCAAATGCCTTGCCGATGTCGCCCCCGTTATTCAGCAGAGCATTTTTGAAGTCGCCGAAGAACGACCTGAGATCGGATCGCGCGTCCTCGATATTCAGAAACTTGCGGATTTGGCCGGCTTCTGGACTGTTCAGATCCTCTGGCAAACCGTACTGGCGAAGAGTCGTGGTGATCTGCTGGTCTTGCTTGGACAGCGAGTTGTATCGCGCATCCATGAGCAAATCCTGCTGCAGCTTTGCCTTCGACAGCGTCTCAGAATACTGCTTGTAGAGCGCGACCTTCTTTTCGATTTCCTTGCGCTGCTGCTCACTTAGCGACCTGCCCTTATCCTCTGACCGCTGGAACAGATCCAGCGCAAAGCGGGCAGCATCAGCATCGACGCCGTATTTGCCGAGGAGGTCTATCTCCTGCTGCAGTTGGCCGATACGGTCATCCGCAATCTTCACCAAGTCGCGATATGCATTCGCCGCTTTGGTGGCGGCAGCCTCGGCCTGTTTGTTTGGCTCCTCGCCAAGTTGGATAGGCTTAGCCGTCGGCGTTGGGACTGGAACAGGCAGGCCGCGGCCAGTGTCGATCGTCGGGTTCCGGTTTTCCTCCTGCTGCTTCTTATAACGCTCGATCTCGTTTGGATCGGTCAGCAGCTTTCCATTGTCTGAGTATATCGGGCCAATGGTGCCAAGCGTCGGAAGCCGGCTCTTATCAACGTTCTCGTTGAACAGCGGCGCGCTTTTTAGCTTGTCCGCCTCGCTTCGTGCGCCAGCAATCGAAGTCGCGAGAACATCAAATGTCTTCGCGAAATCACCAACAGCCTTAATGCCCGTTTCTTGCATGAGAGCAAGAAGGGCGGCCTGCACTGCCTTGGCCTGCTCAGTTGTGGCTGTGCCGTTGGCGATTCCATCGCTGAGTTCTTTATATGCCTTTTGGAGCGCGCCGACCTTCGCAGTGTCGGCCGCTTGATCATTGAAGGTCTGGAGGAACTCGGCGTATTTCGCCTGTGTCAGGCCGATATTCTTGCGGAGTTCAGTCCATTGCTTGTCTGCCTCCGCAAGGGAAGCATCTTTTTGTTCTTTGACGTCGAGAAGTCTCTGACGCTCGTCCGCGTATTTCTTGAGCTCTGGAAGGACACTGCCCCATTTGTCGGCGACGCGCTGGATCAGCTCGTCTTCCTTTTTGAGGGCCTCTTCTGATTTTTTGCCGCCTTCGCCAACCGAGCTGAAATACTGATAAGCTGCGCCACCCGCAGCAATAAGGCCGATCGTCACCAGTGAGACAGGGCTTACCAGGCTTGCGAACGCGGCTCCAAGTCCAGCTATGATCTGTCTACCAGAGCCCATCGTCTGAAAGACTGATGCAAGCTGAGTGCCCTGCTGAAGTGCAATCGTCAGCGGCTTGCTGCCGCCCTGAAGCTGAACCGCAATGTCCTGGAACTGAGCGGCGATGTTTGCTGTCTGGAATGCGCCGGCGCCACCAGCAGCTCGCTGCGCAGGAGTCGCCTCAAGGGCGGCATTGCGACCTTTTATGGCTGCTGTAGATGCAAGCGCAGCCTGGCGCTCCTTGCTGATCGCGAGCGCCATTTCATTCGCGGAGATTGCACCGACGGCGTGCGCCTGCTTGATTTCGGCTACGGCCGCCTTGTATTGCGTGATCGTCGCAAACAGCGGATTGTACTTGGCGCGGAGCCGTTCCAATTCCTTGCCCTGGTCGGCGAGCGCACCGGTCCACTCCTTCGACGCCTTCGTTCCAATGCCGACCATGGCATTGATGCGGTTCTGCATTGTGGAAGAAATGGAGTTGTCGATCGACTTGCCGACAGCCGTGAACTGCTTCTGCACCGATCCCGACAAGCCCGCCAGATCGCGCTCGATGCGCTGGATGCTGCGGCGGAGCGTGGCCTGATCAGTGCTGATTGAAATAATCAGGTCATCGGTATTGTCAGCCATGCGTTGCGCATCCTAAAATGAAAAAGCCCGCGGTGGTTGTGGGCCTTTGGGGGAAATGATGGATGGGTGGCTGAAAGGACTGATTGCCTGCGCCTGCGTCGTCGTGATTGCCGGGGGCGCATACATGGCATACGACATCAATCAGCGGCGATTACAGCGCCTCGCCGCGGCCGAGGAAGAAACGATCCGTGGAGGATGCCGTCAAGCTCTGCTTGACAAAGGCATGCGAGAAATGCGTCTGGTTTGTCGCGACGAAGGCTATATCACCGATGACGAATTTTATCGCGCAGGTCTTTAGCCATACTTCGCCACGAGCGCTTCCAACTCGCGATCGCTTGGCGCATCGGTATTCTGCTCGTCAACGCCCTGCGCTTCATTGTGACCTTCGATCCCATCGAAGAATTCGGTGAGCGTGGCATCCCAAAAATCCGCAGGCCGCCATTTGAGGCCGCCGATGCCGATCCTCATCCATTGGCGCCAAGGAAACGGCCTGTCATCCAGGCCGTCATCCTTTTTTCCGTCTACGCCGCCTCGTCGACGGCTTCCACGTTTCCCTCGTCACCATCGAAGTGATGGGCCAAGATCGCAGAAAAGGCCACGGCGCAGGCCGGAAAGTGCTTAAGTTTCAGCTTAGTGATCGCCTCAATAGCGTTGCCCTTGACGGACAGAAGTTCGATGGCGGCGACAGTGGCGGCCGCCTCGACGCCAGACAACCGCAGGAACAGATCATTCAGCGACTTGCACTGCAGGCGGCTCGACAAGGCAGAAAGGCCGCCCATTGTTGCCGCAACTACGAGCTCGACGCCGTCAATGACGAGACGCGCTTCGCCGCGCGCCTCGTTGACAGGATGCTTGTATTCTTGATCAGCCACAGAATTCTCCTCTTTCTGATCGCTTAGACTTCAGGCGTGAAGGTGAGAGTGTCACCGGCGGTGAAGGTCGCGCTGAATTCCATGTTCGGCTCGACGTCACCAGACGCGGTGAAATCGGTCACAAACCACGAGCCCGAGAAGGTTCCGAGACCGGGCACGATCACCTTCGCGTTGAATGCGGTCGCGTTGATGACATGCGTCATGAATGCCGACATATTGGCGCCGGCGACGTAAGCCCCAGATCCAGTGAACGTGCGATTCGCAATTCCCGGGCGGCTCGTCTTCTGAACGACGTTGCCAGGGTTGGCGCAATCCGGAATGGTCGTGTCGACTTCGCCTGCCGAGAGGTTAAAGCTGCGGGTTTTGAGGCCGCAAAGGTTGGTGAATACTTCCGTCGGGGAGCCGCCGTCACCGATTTGAATGAGCAGGGTACGTCCAAGTACCTGACCGACTGATGCCATAATAGTCTCCTGATGTGGTGATTAGCGCGGTGGGCGCGATGGTTATTATGCCGCCCGCGCTACGCAGTCGGCTTTTCGACGTAGGCAACGAATTCGATGACTGCGTGCGAAGTGAGGCCGTCGGCGTCGCGGAAAACACGCGTCTGACGGTGATTGATCGAAATCAGATGATTGGTGGCCAGCGTAAGTGGTGCGAGGTGCAGGCTTTCGGTAACTGCATCAGCGATCCGCTTAACCTCTGGGAAGCCTACGGCACGCGACCACGCGTGCATCGTCAGATAGACTTGGCCGCCACTCACACACGTGGCGTCGTCACGAAGGAATTGCGCCTCGCCGATGGTGAAATAGGGGAAAGTCGCGCCTTCCGGCGGCTGGTCATAAACACGAGAGCCTATAAGCGCCGAAAGGGTGGCGTCAGCCTTCAATCGCGCCACTATAGAGCCCTGCAGTTCCAGATCTGGGCTTGCCATGAGATATCCTGCCTTCTGGCTATTTGCCCATGGCCTCGCGCACAGCTTTGTTGACGGCCGCGCGAATTCGTTTGCGGATTGCCGGCTTCATCGCGCGATATGTCGGAAAGATGTGAGGCTGCGCCGCGGTGCCTGGGTGCATACCGGCGCCAGATGCTGCGGCAAGCTTCTTACCGAGCACTGTGCCGCCGCCCTTTGCTGTGCTGTGCGGAGCCGTTCCAAACTCTAGGAAACGCCAAATGTATTCCGCGAAGATGCCGGCAGCCGACGGATCTTTGGTGGCGGTTGTGCCGACGGTTTCTTGCTGAGGCCGGCTCGACAGACGATCGCCTTCTATGCTTTCCGCATATTCCAGCGTATCGCCGCGAGGAGCCCTAGCCTGAATAGCATCAGCAACCTCTTTTGCTGCCTCGAGCTTTGCGGTGGCAGTATATTTCTCAACGTTCGGCGCCAGTTGGTTCAGGCGCCGCATGAGTGCCTCGCGCCCCTTTAGCTCCGCTGTGATAGCCACTACGTCGCCACTCCCTGCACCGCCATCATGTCTAGATAGGCGTTCTTCTCGTCGAAATTGGCCACAGATGTGATGTTGAAGATCCGCGATGTATTACGCGCGTCGACCGCACGCCACAATGTCGTGACGCTCCTCGCCTCGATGCAGCTACGAATCTGTATGACGAAAGGCTGCACGCCAGACAGACGAGAGGCTATGACTGGCTCGCTTCCCTTCAAAGGCCTCAGTTCGGCCGCAGTCGTGAAGACTATGATCCAATCACCGGCCTGCTCGTTGCCAAACCCGTCGTCGACGAGTTGGCGCCTTTGGAAGTGCAGCCTCTCTCGAAGCCTACCAGCGCCTTTGGTCTCTGTCATCGTCCACCCGCTTTTGGTGACTTCCGACCAGCTGGCCGGTCAACGACTTCGGCCCGCTCGCCAGCCTCTTCGGCGCAAGCCCTCGTCACAAATTCGATGGTGCCCGCTTTGTACGCGATGGTCACGGCGGGCGTCGCGCGCCAGTCGAAATCAGCGACAAAGCGAACCCACATTAGAGTGTAACCCCTGGATCGATCGGCGAGATTGCAAGGACGGCCGTCGTCTTTGCGATACCGACGAGAACCGGATCCATGCCGGTCGTCAGGTCTGCGCGAGGGCAGATGCCGCCAGGAGTGCCGCTAAGCCAATAGTCCTGGCCGGCAACAAGCGTCGCGCCGATGGTGATGTCGCCAGACTTCTGGATAGCAACCGGCTGACCGGCCGATGCAGCGTTGAGCGCGATGCCGTGAACCTGGCGGGTGCCAGTGCCGTTGTTGTCTGAAAGCATCCAGCGATTGGTTGTGGCGTTCAGATATATCGTCTTGCCGGCTGCGATGGCCTCGCCGGCGATGCCGGAATCGATGCCTGCATTGGTGCCCGGAAGCACGTTTGCTGGCGTAACCGTAATGTCTGCCATGGGAAAGTCTCCTGCGGCCCTTTAAGCGGGCCAGTTCCTGTAGGGCATTAGGAGCGCATCAACCGCCATGGGGATGTCGCTCAGCTTCGCCTCTGTCGCGGCCTCTCGGTTTTCGTACCAATGGCCGATCAAAAGGAGTGCCGCGTGTTTGATTGATGCCGGCAGAGTCGCATATCCGGCCGTGAATTCTATTCGAACCGATTCCGGTTCGCCGTCAGTTTCTGGCCACTCAGCGTTTTTGGCTGGGAGAATGTATCCATTGCCGCCCTCGCCTATCGTTCGGAAAACAGTAATTTCCTGCTCTGAACCTCCATCCGGAGGCGTATAGAAGACCCCACTCACCGACACGAGTGGAGGCTTAGGAATGTCCAGCTTTCCAGACGGGAACTCGCACAGCGTATACTCCCATTCTGATGATGTGGCAGACCTGCCAAGCCAACTGTTTTCACCAAAGAGCCAGTCGCCCGCCGCGGCGATTAGGCCGTCGATGTAAGCGTCATCATCGCTGTGCAGCACACGAAGGTGCGCCTTTGCGTCAGCCGTGCTGATAATCGGCGCGACCGCCGTAATAAGGCGCAAACCCATTTCACTTCACCCTGCGATTTCGAGGTTCTGGCTTTGTCGCAACAGGCTCGTCGGCTTTTCCGGCTTGGTAAGCGACGGCGACTACCTCAACCCATCCTTCGGCAACGAGGCCGTCGGCCATCAAGCCAAAATCACGCTCGTCGCCCACATTCAGGTCAACGAGCGTGAAGCCATTCTCAGAAAATGGGAACGACTTCACGACCCGATGAATCATTAAGCCACCGGCCTATTGCGAGCGTTGCCCTTGATGGCGGTGGCGCCGATGGTGCCGCCGGTCGTGACGCCGGTAGAAACGATGTTCAGGCGAATATAACGCTTGCCGCCTTTGTAGCCGATCTTCTTGGCGACGTTGTCGTCAGTGGCGGCGAAAGTGGCGTTGGCCGCCGTGCCGAGCAGGTCAGCTGCTGCGGTGGCCGAGCCGTCGGAGAGGTTTGCCTGGTCGCCCTCGGTGATTGTCGGCGCATACGAGCCGTCGGTGAGTGTGCCAGACTGAATAACGAACTCGACGGACTCAAAGCCCTGGGTGTCGATGATTGCGCCGTTCGTGGTGGTGTTGCTGGAAATCGCGCCAATGTTGAGCGCGACAGCTACGCCGAGATTATTGTGAAGATCTCTGGAAGCCATCAGGCTATCTCCTTCTTAGTTGGAAATGGGCGGCACTAAGGCCGCCCGCTGTTGGCTTAGACAGAGCAGGTCAGCTTGCGGATAGCTTCAGCCAGGACGACCTGACCACCCAGGCGGCGGCGGAAGATGAAGCGAACGTTGCCGCTCGTCGCCTGGGTGTAAGGATCGCGCAGCATTTCCATCTGGATCCGATCGACCAGCGTATAACCGCGGGCGAAGTCGCCGTAAGCAACCGGCGTCGTGCCGGCGCCTTCGTTCGGCATATCCGGAACTTCGACGTAGGGATCGCCGTCGATCGTGTTCGGGCGTCCAAGAGCGATACCAGGCATCCAGATGTAGTTTTTCTGCCCGTCCTTCAGGCGGCGCACAGAGCCCAGCGTGGTGCGGTTCAGAGCCCACGATGCATTGCGCGTGTAGGCGGTCTTGAGGCCGTACTTCAGCTTGAGCAGGCCGTCCGCCTGGCCGTCAGCATCGGCGATCGTGGTAGCCGAACCTGAGTTGCTGCCAGAAACGCCAGAAGCAACGAGGAGGCCCTCGGGCTTGCCGACGCCATTGCCGGAAACGAAAGCGGCACCTTCTGCGACGGCGAACTGTTCCGTCGCCTCGAAATTGATTTCCGCTTCCATGTTGAATGCGGAATCCTCCAAGTTCTGGTTGGAGATATCGATCAGAGCGTACATCTCATGGGTCGGAATTTCCCACATGCCGTAACGCAGGCCGTCGGTCTCAGACCTCGTGCCCTGCTCAGCAACCCACTGTGCGGCGAATTGGCCGGTGCGCTTCGGTATCTGAATCGCCTTGGACGCAGTTTGGCGAACGCGAGCGAGTGAGCGAACTGGCGAGACGTCGGTCACGCTTTTGATGATCTCGCGGATGTATTCAACCGGCGCAAGGTAGCCACCGGTCGTGTCATTCGAGATGCCGAGGGCCTTGTATTCTGCATCAACATCGGCAAGAGCCTTCTGCTGGTCAGTGTTGATGCTGTGCCGGCCAATGACAGATGCATCGAAGACAGCTCGAGCCCATGTATTCGCCTTGGACTTGATTTCGCCTCGGCGGAAATTGTCATTTGCACCGACCAGCGACAGGCGGTTGAGCTTTTCCTCGAGCTCGTCGACGTGCTTCTTTTCGTCGTCGAGGGCCTTCTTGGTCTCGAGCAGTTCGGCAGTCGCCTTCTTGTTGGCGTCTTCGAACTTGTCCATGGCCGCATTGATGCGGTCAACCTTCTCGGTCAGAACGACGTCGGCGACGCCCTTCTTCTCGATTTCCTTGATGCGATTGTCGTTGGCCGCTTTGAATTCCTCAAAGGCAGACATGACCTGCTCAATAGCAGACTTTTCAGCCATATTTGATCTCCTGATGATGTGGTGCTTGGTTAAGAGCGTGCCGCCGTCAGGCGATCAGCGCCTTGATGCGCTCCGCCAGCTCGGTAAGCTGGGCGTCGCTCTTGATTGCCGCTTCCTCTTCATCACGAAGATCCGTATCCGGCTCTGCTTCATCGCGAAGCAGCATGCTTTTGAAGACCGCAACAGCTTTCACGCTGTCAGCCCGCGACAGGCCTGCATCTCGCAGGCTGTCTTCGATTTCTCGCGGATTAAACTCGGATTTCACGCTCAGAACGCGCGCCTTGCCGTTCATTGGGAACGTCACAAGGCTACATTCCAGCAAATCAACCGCTTTCAGCGTCCGGCGCGGCTCGGTTGGCGTGCTGCGGAGCGTCCATTCCTTGGCTCGGTAGCCGATGGACAGGCCCGAGATAGCCGGCCTCGGCTTCATCTTCAGAAGCTCGTAGACCTCGCGGCCACGCTCGGTATTCGCCAATTTTCCCTCGACATAGAGGCCGATGTCGTCCTCTTTCATCTCGGTCCAGACCCCGATCGGGGTCATTTGGCTGCCGTAAACGCCGTGCTGAGACAGCATTGCTGGCCAAATTCCGGTTGATTTTGCCGATTTGATCGTTTCGGCGAAGGCGCCCTTCAAGATAAGGTCATCGCCAGCATCGACGTTGTTGAACACGGCGCCATAGCCGGAAAACGTCATTTCGCCGTCTGAAGCGGCAATGTCAGCGACTTTTAGCTCGCCAAGACCAAAACTGCGGTGCTCAATGGCACCGGCACCTTTGTTTGTCGTCATGTTTTGGGATCCTGCTTGCCGTCTTTCGGCTTTGGCGGCATTGCGCCAGCAACATTCGTGGGTTTTGGCAATTCGTCGCCGCCTGCGATCGGATTCATGTCCTCAAGCGCGCGAATTTCATTCGGCGTCATCCAGGCGGGCGACCCGCCCGAACCCAGCGCCTTTGAATAGAACTCGCTTCGGTCCTTAGCTGCTCCCTTGAGAAGGCCATTCGCGTTGAATTTCGCGCAAAAACCTTCATCTTCCTCGCCGTCTAGCAGGTTTGCGTCGATCGACTCCTCGATCCTGCGCCACCACGGACCCAAAGTGTGGACCACGTGCGCAAGAAACACCTGCTCTGCGCTGGCAAACGTCATTGCCTGGCCTGCGTGGCCAATCATCTGCGGAAACACGCCAAACGACTGACAAACTTGCTCAGTTTGGAATTTGCGCGTCTCAAGATGCTGGGCGTCGACGCCAGTCATCGTCTGCTGCGTCCATTTGAACCCAGAATCGATGACAAACGGCTTGTGCTTGTTGGCGCCGCCTATTTGTGCGGCGATCCACGCCTGAATTTTTTTGTAATCCTCCGGCGCGATCTTCTGCTCGGTGGAATACGTGCCAGCCGCCTGCAGCCCGTTGGAATGCATCTCGGCTTGCGTGTTTTCGGTGGCGATCGTCAGGCCGATTGCCTCACGAGCCTGCCGAACGGCGTCCAATCCGCGCCAAGTGTCCCATGATGGCCCCTTGACGTGCCAGATCAGGGACTGCGGAAAGTCCATCGTGCGACCATCGAGGCCACTGACGTGGTAGGTCAACGAATAATCGTTGTTGCGGGTGACGGTAACCGACCCTGGGTCAATCGGTATAAGTTCCTTGACCTTCCCGCGAACCATATTCTTGTAGAAGAACGCGTTGCCCGTAAGGGCAACGTGGAAAATCATAGTCTCAAGGAGCTCAAAGGCCGTCATCCACTTGTTTGGACGGCGATTTAGAACCTTGTAAAGTGGGTGATCCAGCGCCGGAGTTCCGCCCTTGCCGTCTGGCAGCTCCTTCATGACCTGCAACGGCACCTGCGCGACGCCATTGGCGATGACCCTGACGCAGGCGAATACGGTCGAAACGTCGAGAGCGCGCTCCCAACTGACCTCTACGCCGGATTTCGACTGACGAGAGCCGAACCAATTGAGCCAAACTGGATCAAACGACACACCCTTCTCCTCGACCTTGCGGCCGAGCAGCCTATCAATGATACCCATCCGGCATTCCTTGTTTCAATATTGCTGGTTGGGATCTAGGACGGCCCAAAAGGATGTAGCCTCGGCAGGCTTTTCGACTTCCCGGTACTTTAGGCCTAGCGCCTGACAGGTCGCGACCGCGCCGTCGATGCGAAAGCGCGTCTTAGTCTTGTCTAGCTTTCGATTGCCGGAAGGATCTGACACCACGATGGCGTTCGAGAAGCAAAAACCCAGCACAGGATTGCCATTGTGCTTGAATTTCCGGTTAATCACGGAAGCCTCAAGTGCATCAACGGCCGGCGCCATATCACGGAAGCCCTGCCCCCACGGAACAAGCCTGATTCCACCGCTCAGTTCATTGTCCTTGCCATCGATGTAAGCATCGACGCCGATGCGGACGAATTCGGCCAGCAGTTGCTCAATACGCCAACGGTCATAAGCGATGCCGACGATTTCGTAATCATCGCGGATCTGTGCGATTCGCTTCGCCACAAACCCGTAATCGACTATTCGGCCAGGCGGCGTCTCTAACCAACCCTCATCAGCCCTCGCCCAAACATCATACGGAGCGCGGTCGCGGTGAGCGTGGTCGTGAACCCATTCCTGTGGCTTCCAGTGCCATGCCCCGATGCGATCTTCAGCAAATTCGGCAGACACACCAACAAGAGCGGTCAAGTCTCCAACGGCCGACAGGTCGAGACCAAGATAGATCTTCTCGCCTGGCCGCAGCGTCTCGCCAGTCTGGCACGCCTTCCACTCTGATCGCGGGATCAGAGGCGAGTTCTGGTCTACACGCTGGTTTAGGTAAAGGTTGCGGAATGATGACTCCAATGTCTTCATTCGCGTGGCCTGAACGGCCAGCGCACGCAAGTCGTCGATAGATCGAAAGTCGCCAAGCGCTGGATTGGCTGCCCGCCATGCCGCCTCATCCATGATGTCGGCGTCATCATTGGCGCAATACAGATGCACCAGAACGGTGTTGTCGTCGGCTACAAGGGCGTCATCCACCAACTTAGAAAGCGGGTGCTCAGGATCTGGAGACTGCGTCGAGATGACAATCCCTAGGGGCTCCTTCCTGGCGCCCTGCGAGGTGTTCATGACCTCGTAAAGCTCCTGATCCTTTGCCTGCGCAAGCTCGTCATAGATCCAAACCGAAGGGTTTAGGCCGTGCTTCGTGCCGGCTTCCGCCGACAATGCGCGATAAAACGATCCGTTGCTCTTGCAGACGAGCGTCTTGGTCGATGGCACGACGGTTATTAGCCCGCCGCTTGCCGCGTCCAGCTCAGGATCCGCCTCAACAATCTGCCGGCAGAACTTGAAAACCTGGCCAGCCTGCTCTCGGTCAGTAGCCGCTGAATAAATCTCGCCGTTTACCTCAGATACCGGACCAACCAGATGAGCAAGCACGATGGCGGCAATTAGCGCGGTTTTTCCGTTTTTTCTGGCCACCGACAAGATAGCTCGACGTACTCGTCGACGGTTAGTTTCCGGGTGTTGTGGCGCGTAAAGGTCAACCACAAACTGCTTTTGCCATGGCCTAAGCCTGATGTATTCGCCCTGTCCTTCGCCGCTCGGCACTCGCAGTAGTTCGATGAAATCAATCACCTGTTGTGCGCGTGCCAGGCCGTCAGTCGTTACGCCGTCTCCGCGCTTCGCCCAATCAGGCCGCTGAACTTCGATGACTTCTTCTCCTCTGGAGGCGAAAGAGCTGCGCGTGACTTGGGGTCAAGTCCCAACCGATCGCCCATGGCCATCATTATGCGCGCCGCTTCATTCTTGATTTTGAACCATGGATTCGGCTGCTTGTTTCCTGTCGATCCATCAACGATGGCTGGTTCAACTGCCAGCGCGGAAACGGCCGACTTGTGATCCGCCCATGCCGCGGCATAGACCGCTATTGACCCGGTGTCAGTGGAAGCAAAATATCCTGGTGGCATGGCCGCCATAATCATTTTAAAGCAGGCCAGAGCGTCTCCTTGCAGATAGTTCGGAATGACTGTCTCGCCGGTCGGCTTGATCGATGGCGCGCGCTTCTTGCGCTTACCAGGATTGCCTTTCAGGGCCTGTATTTCTGGAGTTTCAGGCCGCGGTCCTCTCGCGCCCATTGCTCGCTCCTAGACTGCTCAAAAAATAATCTCAAAACTTGCGGCGTAACGCGTTCTTGTCCCCCGCCGGTCCCCGGAGCCGAAGGCCCTGAACATTGAATGGGGGGTGTCAGTCGACCGGCCATCCGTCCTCGCCGAATGTCTTCGTCGTCTGACCAAGCTCTTCACGTTGCTTCAATCGGCTGTGACATGAGGAGCATAATGGCTGCAGCGCGCCGTGCCAGAAGAGATCAGGATCCCCACGATGTGGAGTGATGTGGTCAGCAGTGTCAGCTACCACGATCTCTTCAACCTCTAGGCACTTAACGCAAAGAGGATGAGCCGCGAACAACTCCTGCCGTCTGCGCTCCCATCTAGCCAGCTTATACCAGCCACGCCATGGGCGCTGGTCGTCAGTGGTCGCAGGGGTCGGACTTGAACCGACGGCCTTCAGGTTATTAGCCTGATGAGCTACCATGCTGCTCTACCCTGCTGAAACGAAAGCGGCCGCTCAACACCGCGTATCGCAGTGGAGCAGCCGCATGATCGCCTATTGCTGCGAGAGGAGGCGCGCAACAGGCAATTGGAATTGATGGGGATGGCAACGAGCACCACGTGGGGCGTTAGCGCTGCCTTGATCCATCCCCGACTGATGCAGGAGTTTCAATTTCCTGCATCGCTGATTAGAGCCCGTTTACGCAGAAGCAGCCACGGTGCACGGCCAGATAGTTACGCCCACGTTCAGCGGCTGCACCCAACTGCAGCATGACGGAGCGGCGGACTTTGCCGCAAACGGTTTGGGGTGCAGCGATGCACCCTCTCAACCGTTGGCGACCTCAATGCGCGTGGCGCGACACCCTATGAGGCTTTGCGGACCGCGCGGTTATCGTTGGCTGCATTCCGGGACGCCAACCGCCTTGCGGCTTCTATCTCCAACAGCCGTTCACGAGCGTCTATTTCTTTCCATGTGACGGTGAGGGATGCGATAGCGGTACCAACCAAAGACTTCCCTACACCCACGGCATATCGCGCAGATGCACCACTGATGAGGCCCACCTCCTCGTAAGTCTTGCCGCCCAGGACAGCGTCCTCAAATGGGTCCACGAGAGGGCCGATTGATCTGCGAAGTTCGGCAAGGATTGGCTTGGCATCTATCTGCGCCACCAGAACTTCGTCAGTCACCTTGATGTGGAGGCTTTCCGATCTGATGCGGCTACCTTCCGCCGCATTATCGTTCGAGGCGACGACGACACGCTTCGAGGGTTCAGCGTGGGCGCCCTTGCTCTTCCTTATCTTCGATGAATATCTGATCTCACCATCAGCGATTACGGACCAGCCGCTAGCCCCCGCCTTATCAACGTCGGCTTCCGGCGTGAGCCGTTTACTGACGCGTACAACCTCGCCGCCATCCGCCCTGCTATAGTCCAGCCCTTTCAGCGGCTCGGCTTCACAGAGCGCGACCAGCAACCGGTATCGTCTAACAAGTTTGATGCCTTCTTCGTTCTTGTCTCGACGCAACGTCTCCAGGAGCGGGAAGTCCTCTGCTCGGCTTTGCACGGTGGCGGGGTCGCCCTTTGACTGCCGTTTAACGATCTTGCTTATTAACTTCGCCATGCGGCGTCTCTCCCCGTTTGCTCTCGCCTGGGCCGCAGCCCTGTTGGCGTTGCGCTCCCGAACCTGCTCTTCCGGTGAGCGCGTTATCAAAGTGGTCGCGGCTGGCTTCTTTGTTAATATTGGCTCCCATTGGCCGTTGACCTTGGCGAAGCGCGTGTTGGTTCGGTACGGGTGAGGCTCTTTGCCCGTGAACACGGTCCGGCCCGTAGCATCCAAAATCTCGTCGGTCTCTTCTGTCGCCATGTCTCCACCTCCTATTTTGTCCACTTAGGTTTCGGATCTTTGATCTTTTCCCGGATTGCCTCACTCCAAGGCGTGGGCTGGCCATCGGGACCTTCCATGAGCTTCGCCGCCTTCTCGCGCGCCAGCTTGAACGCGCCTAGCCTGGCCTCCTCCGCTTCGCGTATTGAGATTGACGTCGGCATGGTGGACTTGAGCCGCGCGTGCTGCGCCCCCAACGCGTCATACTTGGCGGTGAGATCCGCAAGTCGTGCTTCCAGGTGACGACGATCAGCAGCGGCTCGGTCTTGCTCTTCCTGCTGAACGTGCTCGACTATCCTAGCCCGGTAAAACTGGAGCGCCTCACCGATCATTTCTTCACGAGCCCCGGGAAGGTCGGAATCGCAGTTCTCGGTGATCACACGGATAACGAACCTCCGAAGATCCTCGCCTTTACGGATTGGATTGCGCATCATGAATGCTGTTGGGTTCACGGGTGTGGGCTCCTGTTCTCATCTTTGAGATGCGGCATGTCTTTTCCTTTCAGAGCGTGGGAGCGCTGCGGTGGTTTCCACCACCGCGAGGTGCTTCCACCTCGCCGGGGGTTGTAGGGGGAGAGGTGGAAGGGTCGGTGGAACGCGGTGGAAGGGTGGTGGAAGGCCGGTGGAAGGGTCGGTGGAAATTCACTCTTCGTCCCTTTTTCGTGAAAAATAATCATCCGCGGTGACGATTAGCCTCTGTCTTTGTTTCGAGGCCGGGCCTTCCCAAACCAGTTTGATTGCCCCATCCTCCAGGAGCCGCTGCATTGCAGCTTCGAGTGATTTCTTTGAAACGCCGCCGGCGCTTGGATGCTTCGCCATTTTCGCCGGTGCGAAGTTTGTCCCTGGCGACGCGCCGACATGCTGGCCGGTTCTCGAGAAGGTGCGAAGAAGATCGATGAAGGTCCTCTCTGCCTGCCGGTTAAGCAATCCGAGTGCTGGTGAGGACCCGGCCGCCTCGGGGACGAAACATCCGCTTTCCCATCGGAGCCGGATTTCGTTACCGACACTTGCGTAGTTGAGCTTTTTGTTCGTCAGAAACCGAAGATCGGTGTCGGCCTCCTTGTCATCGGACCGACTGAAATAGAGCATGCTGCGCGAGCTGTTTTTCCAGCCAGTGCTACCCGACGACCCTGTGCCCGATCGAATACCTTCTTGCGATGGATGCGCCAGAAGCATGATCGAGCAGTCCAACTCGATGGCCAACTTTCGAAGCATGCCGATAAATTGACGTGCTTGGCCGCGCTTGATCTCGTCGCCACCGAAAAGATCCGCGACAGTGTCGAGAACAATGAACCTGGGCTTGAAGCCGCGAGCGAGATCGGAAAACTGTGACCAGACCTTCGTTGGCTGCAAAACCCCCTTGCCGTCAGGGACGGCCAGCAGGGCATCCAAATCCGCCATTGGCACCAGCCGGAAATCGCTTAGGTCGGAGAGATGTCGCCCGTGTCCGCGGACGATATCGGCAAGCCGTCGATGGAACTCATCCTCTTCGTCCTCAGCGCCGAGATACAGAACCTTGCCAGGCTTGGGCGAAAGGCCTGCGGTATCTACCGCGAGCGCCGACGCGGCGCCGAACTGAAGCGCAAGCAGAGATTTACCCACGCCTCCGTCGCCGGATAGGATTGTCACCTGTCGGTGAGGTATCCAATCGGCGATAAACCATTCGCGAGGCGGCACTTCCTTGTCTTGCCAATCAGCCGGATTGACCACAGGCAATTCGGAAATGGTCGATGCGGGCGGGACGTTGTCATTAGCCGCTTCTAGCTTTTGAGCAGCTGATTTCTCTCTCGCTCGCTCGACCATCCGCGAGTGATCCATCGGGGGTGTGTTGTCAGCAACTTCTCGTTCCGGGATGTGCTTCGGTTTCAGTATGCCCGCGTCTAGCCCGCGCCGGATCTTGGCCCACGTCTCGCGCTCTCCATCCTTCTCAAGGACACCGTTGGCTTGCGCAGCGGCGTAGAGACCGGCCTCGGCTTCGGAGCGGTTCAAGAGATTGGCGCCGACAAACCGGCCAAGATTATAAGCCGAGGCGTTGACCTGGTGGCCACGACCGCCTGGCGCTGTCGACGCGAGGATGCGTAGCTCGTCGTCGACGCCTGCTTCCACGTAGCGATCGGTGGCGCGGGTACGATAGTCGAAGGTGTGACCCGGCGTCGGCGCCGACTGCTGCGGTGTCGCCAGCTTTATCAGCCACTCTGGCGCCTCAGCGATGTCGAAGTCGTTGTCCCAGGCATAGCGTCGGCCGTCGGCCATGACGCTGCCGGCAGCAATGACGTAGCCGCCCTCGCCTCGCAGATCGGCGCCAGGACCGATCGACGCTCGGTTCTTTACGTCGGAGCTATATTTCCAAAAATAGTGCCGGCCGCCGCTGGCCGTTGTGGCCGTGCGCGTGGGAGGAAGCTTACCGTGCATTGCCTCCATCTCGGCGAGCCAAAGGCGGCCGTCGGCATGCCCGGGCGGCACGTCGATGTCGAGAACCCACGCGCCGATCTTCTTTCCTGTGGGGATGCCTATCATGGCATCGGGGAAACGCGCCCACCACCTTCCGATAAGTGGCGCATTGAGGGAAGCGCCGTTTAGCCCGTTGGATATAAGAGGCGTCTTGGCGCCGCGAGTCTCGATCTCACCGGTCAGCGGGTCTGCGACATCTTCGGGAGCGTGGCGGCAGGGAAATACGGGCCACTGGAGACGGTTATATCCGAGCGCGATTTCGAGAGGGGATGGTACTTCAGGCTGCTGCAGTGCTGCTGCGGTCATCGGCTGTTACGAGCTCCAAGTAACTGTTGCGGGCGGCGTCGGTAATTGCTGCAGTCGTTTCCGGCGAGAATGTCACCGACCGGCGACCTCCCAGCGCCGTGGGCGCATAGGTCAGGAGTCGACCATCGGGCGCCATCAGCAGGCGCATTCCGCAGATCCTGATGTCATCGGTGATTTGCAGGTCGAAATTTGCGACGTGCTTCATCGCCCCGCCGCCCGGATCGGCGGCAGGCTTCATGTTGGCGACTATCATGGTCAGCCGACCAGCGCGTTGGTCAGCGGTCCGAAGTCTCTGGCGCCTCGGCCGCGATTCTTGGTTGCGAAGAAGCGGCCCTTGATTTCTCGGGTGTCATCTATGCGCTCCGATACGCCGCAAGCCGCGAGAAAAGCATCGAGCCGCGCTGATCGACGCTTGCCATCGCGATCGGTCAGGAACGTAAACGTTACCTCTTCCCGGTATCCAGCGCCGACAGGTTGGGCGTAGATGGTCAGGCGCACCAGTTCGTCAGCGTCATCGACGACGTCGACGTCGACAATCTGCCAGCCATACCATCCGCGAATTGCCGCCATGCGATCCGAGGCTTGACGCTCGACGATCGCGACGTCTTCGGGCTTCTCGATCATGGTGAATGCGATGACTTCGGTTAGGGACGGACCTTGAATGTCAGAAACGCGCATGTCTCTCCTCCTCGCCGGCGCGCGGCCGGTCGGCAAATTGGTGGTGATGTGGTGGCGGAAGCTATGTCGGCAGAGCTGGCTGAATTGTCCAGAATTGGCCGGCGGCGCTCTCAGGCAACGCGAAGAGCTGCTCGGTTGTTATCGTTATTGAAGTCGTAAACGGCCGTTCGACGCTGCGACGCAAGGAAAGCGTCCAGATCTGATAGAAGATAAATGACAGATCCACCGACCTTCAAATATACGGGTCCCGATCCGTTAAGACGAGATTTGTTCAGCCAGGATGGAGACTTACGGATGTACTTCGCAGCCTCGGCCGTATTCATTTTCTCAGTTGACATGTATTCGACGCACTCCTTCATTGCTGATGCCGATGAAGAAAGCCTGATGTAAACATACAAAAATGTCAAACGCTGTCAGCTACGAGCAGATGCTGTCTAACCATTTCCAATTTTCGAATTTGTCACCCACCTCGCGGAGGTGGCTATACCGCTGCAGGCTGCTCCACGACTTGTGCCCGCTCACGCTGGCCGCCAGCGGAATTGTCCGCCCCGTCTCAAACAAACGCGACACGCCTTCATGGCGGAGATCATGGAATCGCAGGTCGTCGATCTGCAACGTGTGGCAAGCGCGCGTAAAGGCGGCGCTGATAGCATCTGTCCCGTAGGGAAAAATTCGGTCCTTCTTCTTCGGCATTGTTTCGATGATCCGCAAAGCCTCTGGCGGAAGCTCGACCCATACGTCATTTCCCTTTTTCTGTCCGGGATGCTTCATGTCGCGGACGAGGACGCGCCCGTGAGCTTTGTCGAGATCCGCCCAGGCAATACGCGTGATCTCCTCCTGCCGACGAGTTGAGAATATCGCGAATGCGATGATTTTGTGCATTGGTGCAGACTGTGGCGCCCTTGTCTGCCTTTCGACAAAGAACTCCATGAGGAGGTCGAGCTCGGCCAACGTCGGGCGCCTGTCTCGCTTGTCTGACTTCGAAGTCGTTCCCAGATCGCGCAGTACGACTTGAGCGTCGCGCATCGCGGATTGGTCCAACTGCATCCCCCAAGCCGGCTTTGCGATGCGGAAGATCGCGGCCAGGTGCGAAATGTAATTGCCGACCGTTTGTGGTTTGCGACCTCCGCTCAAGAGCTCTTGGGCGAACGCCACGATGTCGCCGCTACGGATGCTGCTGCAATCCATCCCGGCAATGGCGAAATCCTTGATGGTCTCCAGCACTTGGGCCTTCGTGCGCCCGATCTCGCTCTTTTCATTATTATATCGATCAATAGCGTCAGCGAGGGTTGACGTCTTGGCAGTGACCTTGTCCAGCCCACCTGGCCGGTCGAGCTCGGACTCGCGGAAGCGGATCCACGCCTTGGCTTCCCGCTCCCGGTCGAAAGTCTTGGCCTCTCGCCAGACAATCGCCCCGCCTTTCTTTCGCAGGATCTGCGCTGTATAAGCTGTGCTACCGTCTTTACGCTTGCGGGCGTTGATGGTTCCCATCGGGTACGACTTTCTGAGCTATAGGTACGATTTTGTTGTACCAAACACTGAAAAATCGTGCAAGAGATGGAAAACGACTGACAAAACTGGAAAGGTCAAAGCGGGGTTACTCGATTGAATTTCTATGAAAAATCCCGGAAAGTAGGGGCTCCAGTGTTTGCGGTCGCCCCGATGATCGACTGGACGGATCGGCATTGCCGTTATTTCCACCGCCAGATCAGCCGGCAGGCGCTGCTCTATACCGAGATGGTGGTGGCCGACGCCATCATCCATGGTCCGCGCGAGCGGTTGCTCGGCCATGACGCCGCCGAGCATCCGCTGGCGCTGCAGCTTGGCGGCTCGGATCCGCTCAAACTCGCCGAGGCGGTGAAAATCGCCGAACCCTATCGCTATGACGAGATCAACCTCAATGTCGGCTGCCCGTCCGACCGCGTGCAATCGGGCACCTTCGGCGCCTGCCTGATGCTGACGCCGGAGACGGTGGCCGAATGCGTCGCGGCGATGAAGGCGGTCGCCACCGCGCCGGTGACGGTGAAATGCCGGATCGGCGTCGACGAGCAGGCGCCGGAAGAGGCGCTGCCGGAACTCATCACGCGCGTTCTCGATGCCGGCGCCGACGCGATCTGGATCCATGCCCGCAAGGCCTGGCTGAAGGGCCTGAGTCCTAAGGAGAATCGCGAGATCCCGCCGCTCGACTACGAGATCGTCTACCGGATGAAACAGCGCTGGCCCGATGTGTTCATCGGCATCAACGGCGGCATCCGCACGCTCGACGAGGCCGCCGAGCATCTCGCCCATGTCGACGGCGTCATGCTCGGCCGGGCGGCCTACCAGAACGCGACGATCCTCGCCGACGTCGACCGGCGCTTCTTCGGCGCGCCGGCGGCCGAGCCCGACTGGCAGGCGCTGTGCGACCGGATGATGGCTTATGCCGAGCGCCATATCGCCGGCGGCGGCCGGCTGCAGCAGGTGGCCCGCCACATGGTCGGCCTCTTCACCGGCCTGCCCGGGGCACGGCGCTACCGCCAGATCCTCTCTACCGACGCGGCAAAAAGCGGTGCCGGACCGGAGGTCTTGGCGGCGGCTTTCGCGGCAGTGGACTTTTCCGGCATGGAGACGGAGGCGGTCAGCGCCTGACGTGACGGAACGGTGTCTCTCTTTCACCGGCAAGTCATGGCTGGCGCCTGGAGCGCGCCTTCTCAACGAGCCAGTCGCGGTCGCGCGCTCATTTGGTAAGCTGCGGCTGCCGGCAACGTTCCGTGGCAACAGTCATCATGACCGCGGCATTGGCAGCAATGTCTTCTTCTCAATCCGGCCGGCTACCGAGAAAACCAAAATCTCCGTCTCCCTGCCGATCCTGCTGCCATCCATCAACCTGACGATATCGTCGACGCCGCCGACCGGGCTGCTGTCGATGGCGAGGATGTAATCGCCCTCTTGCAGCCCGCCCTTTGCCGCCGGCCCCTCCGGTTCGACCCTGCGGACGCGGACGGATGTCGTTTGAACCATACCCGCCGCGAGTGCGACCCGTCGCGGCAGCACGATCGTGTCGCCTGCTATGCCGATAAAGGCGCGCCTGACCTGGCCATAGCGAAGAAGCTCCGACACCACGAAATTGGCCGTGTTCGATGCGACGGCAAAGGCGATGCTCTGTGCACCCTGGATGACGGCGGTATTGACGCCGATAACCTCGCCGCCGGAAGACACCAGCGGCCCGCCGGAATTGCCGGGATTGAGCGCGGCATCGGTCTGAATGACATCCTCCATCAGCCGGCCGCTGGCCGCCCGCATCGACCGACCGAGCGCCGAGACGATACCGGCAGTGACGGTCCATTCGAAGCCCAGCGGATTGCCGATCGCGATCGCGATATGGCCCCTGCGCAGACGCTGGGAATCGCCGAGTCTCGCCCAGGCGCCGGTGCTGGCATTGGCCCGAATAAGCGCGATATCGGTATCGATATCCCGACCGAGCACCCGGCCTTCGGTGACGAATCCGTCAGGCGTCGTGATGCGAACCACCTTGGCGTCGTCGACGACATGGCTGTTGGTAATGATCAGTCCGTCGGGCGATACGGCAAAGCCCGACCCATGTCCCTGCCGGCCTCCCACCCGCTCGATCCGGCTGACCGCCGGGCCGACCACGTCGACTGCTCCTGCGATCGACTGCGAATAGGCATCGATCAGCGCCCCGTCTTTCTGGGGCACTATATCCTTATCCATGTAACCCATGTGTTGATCCTCAGGCGGCAGACTTCCCGCCGCCGGCAAAGCAATCGCGGATGCGATCGTCGCCATGACGTTGTTGTGAGGGATTAGATGGTTGGGCGTCGATCCCTGTTCAAGTGAGCGTCAGCGCGCTTCATCCGGCACAAGGTAATGGTGGGCGGAACACACCTACCCGAACGTATAGATTGAACGAACCGGAATAACGTGGCTCATTGCGGACATTGCCCGTTAGCTCGGCCGCCTATACTGCGCTGCCGAGCTACCGTGATCAAAGAATGTCGCGGCGCGAAAGCAGTCGGGTAAGGACCGCCCTATTGCGTCGCCGTCACCGGTTAACAGGGCTCTGAGGGTTCTGGCAACTGATCATGCAAACTTCTGTCATATCAATAGAGTAAAACGAGGCATTCAATAAGAACATCATCATATTGTCGCTTCCATCCCCCAGCGCGACTTTCTTATCCTGTCATTGGCGTCACGGCGCTCGTGGCGCTGCCAATCCCGCCTGCAGCAGCCTGTTTAGTCAGATCCAACCACAAGGAGCCATGAGATGAGCACAGTTACAACGAAGGACGGCGTCGAGATTTTCTACAAGGATTGGGGGCCGAAGAGCGCCCAGCCGATCATGTTCCATCACGGCTGGCCGCTGTGCTCCGACGACTGGGACGCGCAGATGCTCTTCTTCCTCGACAAGGGTTACCGCGTCATCGCCCATGATCGGCGTGGCCACGGCCGCTCCACCCAGGTGGCCGACGGCCACGATATGGATCATTACGCTGCCGATGCCGCAGCCGTCGTCGATCATCTCGATCTCAGGAATACCGTCCATGTCGGCCATTCCACCGGCGGCGGCGAAGCGACCCACTATGTCGCCCGCCACGGCCAGCCACAGGGCCGAGTCGCCAAGCTCGTCATTATCGGCGCCGTTCCGCCGATCATGGTAAAAACCGATGCCAATCCCGGCGGCCTGCCGATCGAAGTCTTCGACGACCTGCGCAGACAGCTCGCTGCTAACCGCGCCCAATTCTATCATGACCTTCCCGCCGGCCCGTTCTACAGCTTCAATCGGCCGGGGGCGAAAGTGTCGGAACCGGTCATCAACAATTGGTGGCGCCAGGGCATGATCGGCGGCGCCAAGGCGCATTACGACGGTATCAAGGCCTTCTCGGAAACCGACTTCACCGAAGACCTGAAGATCATCACGGTTCCGACCCTCGTCATGCATGGCGACGACGACCAGATCGTGCCGATCGCCGACTCCGCGTTGCTTTCGTCGAAACTTCTGCAGAATGCGACGCTGAAGGTCTACGAGAAATTCCCGCACGGCATGTGCACGACCCATGCCGATATCATTAATCCCGACATCCTCGCCTTCATCAAAGGCTGATCCGACGTGTCGCCGGGCGCTGGGAAGGCGTCCGCCGGCCGCGCTGCATTTCGGCAAAACGGTTTTATCATGAAACCGTTTTCGTCGATTTGCGTTTAGCCGCCATGACAAGAGAACGTGAACCCTCATCAAAGGCTTACCGTCAGGATCGTTTCGAAAATACCGAGCGAGCCGCAAAGGAAACCATCGAGGCGGAGCAGCGGGCTCGCCGGGAAAAGACCAAACGCCTGAAAGAGTTGCGCCTGTCGCAGCAGGGCGGTAAGGATCCCGCGGCCAAATAGAGATCTTCTCCCCGCCTATTCCATCAGGTCGAGGCGCCGATTGATTTCAACTTGATCCCTTGGCGTCGCGCCTGCCGTGGCTGCCATATTGTTCTGATTTCGGACGTTCGCCCATCTTGCAGAGCAAAGGCTGCGAAATTATCTTTTTGCACAATAGCGATTCACGGCATCCCAAAAGGGCTGATTGCGATGTCAGACAAGCTTTTCAGCACGCGTGACGAACCACTCGCCTCCGCAGATCTGGATATTTGCAGGCGTGTGCATGAAGCCCTGTGTAGCGGGCTCGATATTGACAGATCAGGCGGGGACGCCGATCGTCTCGGAGCTCTGATCATCGAGCTTTATCGGCAGGGTGTGCATGATGAAGACCAGCTTCGACTGCTTGCTGGTGGGAAGCGCGTCTGACCGCGCGCGTCAGTTTCCTCGCGAAACCTCTGCCCATGATCCCCGCTTCAGACGCACAAAGGGCGCGCTAACACTCTGAATCTATGTATCGGCTCGAAAATCTATTCCGATTTCGAGCCGATACGCTAGCCATTTCCGGTGATTTAGAGGCCGGTCGCCTCGGTACTCGTTGCTGTGGCCGAGGTTTCGGTTGAATCGACAGCCGGCGCCGACTCGGTCGTTCCCGATAATTCTTCCGTGCTGCCCGTCTCGGCTTCCGGCGTTTCTGCGGTCGCGCTAGGATCTGTCGTCTCGCTCCCCTCGGCGGTTTCGCCAGTCGGAGTCTCGGTTGCCGGAGTCTCCGTCGTCGGGGTCTCCGCCACCGGTTCTTCCGCGACCGGCGCCGCAGCCGCCAACGCGTCTCTCATCTGATCGATCGTGCCGACAGCCGTGCCGATGCCGAGCGTATCCTTGGCCCAGGCCAAAGCTTCGGGGCTGAGCGTGCCCGTCTTGGTCGCCGAAGCCAGTGCTGCCGTCAGAGCGGCGTCGCCGAGAACAGGATCGTCCGCGGGCGGCTCAACGCCATTAGCCAATTCATATTGCGCATAGGCGGTAGCATAGGCCGAAATCGCTGCCATCTTGGGGTCTGCGGTATTCATCAGCGCGTGGTAATTGCGCTTCAGCGAATTCAGTCCCGCGAGTTCCGCCGTGGGCTTCTTCGCGGGCCGAGTCGCAGGCGCTGCGGCGATAGTCGTCTTCTTGGCCGCGCCTTTCGTGCTGACGGTCTGCTTGGTCGTTTTCGTCTTGCCGGCTTGGACCGACTTGCCCGAAGTTTTCGCACTGCGGCTGCCGGTCGTCTTACCGCTGGAGCTGGCGCTATCCTTTCCGCCGCCGCTCTTGCTGCTGCCGCCACTGTGGCTGCCGCTGCTTCCACCGCCGCCGCCATGGCTGCCGCCGCCACCACCGCTGCCGCCGTTACCACCACCGCCACCACCCCCGCCGTGACCACCACCGCCGTTGCCGCCACCGCCACCACCTTTTGCGAAGGCGGGCGATGTATCGGTAAAGACGATGTTGAGAGGCGCAAGCGCAAGGCTGGTGGATAGACAGAGAAGGCCGATGATTCTGGAAAGCTGCATGGTAGTCTTTCTGACATTAAGGTGACGCGTTACATGTCAGGTATTGAAGCAGCAGCTCCATAAGAACCAGTTTAAGATCTCCTTGCAATTTGAACTTCCTGCGAATTCCGGTCGTCCTGGCCGAGAGTGGGAGGCTTATCCCTTAGCAGATCCCATTTCCCCGCCCACGCCTCGACCCCTGGAAGACCTGATGCGTCCGCTCAAATGAGATAATGTCCGTTGCGCGCTTTCAGAGAGGCGGCCCTACCACCGTAACGATCGCAATAGCACGGCCGCCCAGTCTCATTGCGTTAGCGGATACGCACATAGGTCGCTGTTCAGAATTCCCAAATGAAACTTATTTTCTCAATCCGCGTTGTCCTTCCATGTGTGTCCTGGTGAGTGAGATGAAAAGATTGGCCATCATTGCTCTGTCGATAGGGACGGCATTCTCCGGAATGCCGGCATCCGCAGGCCCAAACTTCGTGCCGAGTCCGGTACAACAGGCGGCGCAGCCGGCACAGGCAACTACCGATGCTCGAATTATGACTGTCGGTTGCAGCAGGTTCTCGATCGTCTGTTCACACTACGGCGACCGCCCCAGATATTATGGCGACCGACGTTACTACCGTGGTCGTCACGACTATCGTGACGACCGCTACGGCTGGGACCACCGTTATCACCGCCACTGGCACCACCACGACAACACCGGCGCCATCATCGGCGGCCTGGCGGCAGGCGCCCTCATCGGCGGCATAATCGCCTCGCAGTCCGGCGCCTACAGTTCACGTGGTTACAGCTCGCATGCTGAATATTGCTACGCCCGCTATCGGTCGTACCGCGCCTCGGACAACACCTACCAGCCTAACTACGGCCCACGCCGCCAGTGCCAGTAAATTCAGTCAGCCGGTACTGAGAGAAGGCCCCGCCCGTTGATGCGGTGCTTTCTGCTGCCACGGAAACGCTTCCCATCAGCGCTCTGTCGTGCTTGTTTCCCCAAGATCTTTCCGAACGGCTGCATCTGCAAGGTGATCTATGACATCAGCAGACGCCATGACGCCGCCCGCCAGCCGCGTCGTCCTGCTTGCGCCCGAACTGGATAACCTCACGGGCTTCGAAGCCGCGCTCGCCGCCGGCTGGTCTTCAGATCCCCGTCGTGCCAGCGATCAAGCCTATATCCGCTGCGAACTCCAGCGGCTGCGCCAGGACCGACCAAAATTCCTCGACGATCTCAATGTCGGCGGCAAACCGCGCATTGTGTCGGGACCGCTGCTGACAGTCCTTCTCTTCTGGATCTGGGACGGCGAATTCTACGGCAACATGCCCTTCGCCTAAATCACGCCACCTCAGCCGCCATCTTCTCCCGCACCTCCAGAAACGCCGCCGTCAATCGCGTCAGCACCGGCGAGGTCACTGTCCCGTTCGCCCCGCCGATCGGATCAACGATGTGGATCTGCCGGAGATCCTCCATGAATTCGTCCCAGAGCGGCTGACCGCCCTCTTCCAGCAACTCGGCGCGGATGCTGAGATCCTCGCTCACCGGCAGGTGACGCCTGCCCCAGGCGCCGATCATGGCGAAGAGGGGAACGAGCTGGATCGCCGGCTCCGTCAGGCTGTAGATTGCTTTCTGGCTGTGGCTCGGATCGTCCCGCTTGCTGATGAAGCCGAGCGAGAGCAGCCGCTTCAGCCGCGCCGCCAGGATATTGGAGGCGATCCCCTCCTCCGAATGATTGAGCAGATCGCGGAAATGCCGGCGGTTGCCGAACATGATGTCGCGGATGATAATCAGACTCCATCGGTCGCCCAGCACCTCCATCGTCAGGTTGATCGGACAGCCGGACCGCAATTCTATATCCACCAAGCATCTCCTGCAGAAACCAGTTGCATTATAGGATTACTTATGCGAGATAACAACTAGTTTCAATTCGCAATCAGATGGAGGAAAGCATGTCCAAGGTGCGCGTCGCGGGTTTTTCCGTTTCCGTGGATGGCTTCGGCGCCGGGCCGGAGCAGGGCCTGAATGATCCGCTCGGAAAGCGCGGATCGGAAATGTTTCAGTGGTTCTTCCACACGCGCACCTTCCGCGCGATGATGGGTAAGGACGACGGTTCCACAGGCATCGACGAGGATTATGCGTCCCGCGCCATGGCCAATTTCGGCGCCTTCATTCTCGGGCGCAACATGTTCGGCCCGATCCGCGGCGAATGGCCCCACGATGCCTGGAAAGGCTGGTGGGGGCCGAACCCGCCCTATCACGCGCCGACCTATATCCTCACCCATTATGCACGCGAACCGCTCGTCATGGAGGGCGGCACCACCTTCCACTTCGTCACCGGCGGCATTCATGAGGCGCTCGATCAGGCGAAGGCGGCGGCCGGCGATAAAGATGTGAAGATCGGCGGCGGAGTGGCGACCGTCCGCCAATATCTGCAGGCGGGTCTGATCGACGAGCTGCATTTCGCTGTGTCGCCCGTCGTGCTCGGCAAGGGCGAAGCAATGTTTGCAGGCATCGATCTTCCTGCGCTGGGCTTCCGCGTCACCGAGCATGTCGCCAGCGAAAAAGCCACGCATCTCGTGCTGGCGAAATAACCGAGCCGCCGGTTCAGTCCGGCGATCTCTCCGGCGCGAGCGCCGCCGGAAACACATTCATCCCGGCGCCTGGACGAGGCGGCTGTGCAAGGCCGTCTCGCCCGGTGTCAACGGCGTCACATTTTGCCCATGCTTTTCAGGGCGTTTTCCATGTGCATCTTGCAGTCGTCCATCTTGTTGGCCGTCATGGAATCCTTGGCCATCATCATCTCCTTGGAGGCCATTTCCTTCTTTTCCTTCATGGCTGGATCGGTCATGGCGTCCATGTCGGACTGCATTTTCATTATCGACGCCTCGTCGCATTTCATCATCGCGTCCTGTGCAAGGACGGGCAGTGCGGATGCGGCGGCGACAACGATGGCTGCAGCTGTGCGTTTCAACATCGTATTCTCCTCCTTCTGGGCAGCATTGCCCGTTGCAAATGGTGAAATGCATGTGCCCAAGAAGGTGCCGCGGCGCGGGATGAAGTCATGCATAAATCAAGGACGTGAGATTAGCCCGGCATCACCCGGTAGACGCATGCCATCCCCTCCACGCCCCGAAGCGGAGCCTCGAAGGCGACCAGCCTGTGGCCGGAGAGCAGCCGGCTGACGTCAGGCGCCGAAAACAGGGCTTCGGATAGACAGATCTCGCCGGCCTCGGCCAATGACTGCACTCGTGCCGCGACATTGACGGTCTGCCCGAAATAATCGAGGTTGTCGTTCAAGGTCACGGCGATCGACGGGCCGCAATGGGCGCCGATCTTCAGGATGATGCTGGGATCGCCATGCTCGCCGTTGAAGCGCTCGATTTCTTCAAGCATATGCAGAGCAGCCGAGATGGCGTCGCTCGGGCGGGAGAAGGCCGCCATCACCGCGTCGCCGATCGTCTTGACGATTGCGCCCGAATGCTCCTGCACCGTGGCGCCGAGCAGGGCGAAATGTTCACGCACCAGTGCATAGGCATTAAGATCGCCGAGCCGCTGGTACATCGCGGTCGAACCCTTGAGATCGGTGAACAGAAGCGTCACCTGGCGGATGCCGAGGCCCTCCCTTTCATCAACGCATTCGGAGCGAAACAGCCGCCGAAATGTCTGGCGCGCAAGCAGCATTCCGCCCGACATGTAAGGATCGAAATCGAGAACAGGCTTGATGGCCTGCGCCAGAATCTCGGGGGGCCAGTTGATGAGAAGCAGCGAGCCACGCACGGCAGCCGAGTTCTCGACTTCGACGATGACCGGACCGGGCCGAACCGCTGAGGACGAGCGGCAAAAATGCCGACCGTCGTACCCGATCCTGAGGAGTGCCGGCGCCGTAACGGGCTCGCCTGCCACCGGTAGCGCAAAGCTCGCCTGGGTCTCTACATTGAGGCCGGCAAGCGCACCTGGGCCGAGTTCAGCCCTGATCGTCGTGACTGAACCCGGCGCCAGGAAGGAAAGGCCGCGTACCAGCCCTTTCAACACGTCGAGAAAGCGGACCTGCTGACCGGGCAGTCGCGCATCGCTGAGAAACCGTGCCTTCCAGTGAAAATCCTCGACCGAGAGCGAGCCGGGATCGTGAAAAGACAGCCGGCGCAGTTGCGGCGACACTGTGAAGGTGACCTCGATGAAATCGTCGAGGTCGGTTTCGCCGGAGACGTCGCACAGGCCGCAGACATAGTGCGTCTTCAGCGTTCTCAAGGCGCCGAAACTGTCGAGCACCATTCCGGATTGGGGACACACGACGTCCCAGCGCATCTCGAACAAACCGCTGCGCGTCGCATGGAGAAAGAGATCGATGCTTTCCGCCTCCGAAATGGCGCCGTCGTGCGCGAAAGCCAGCGGGTTGATGCGGTAGAGGGACAGATCGTCACCGCTGCGGATCAGGCTTTCGAATTTGGCGATGCCCCGCGGACTCCAGGACCGGGCCTGCCGGATCTCGGTCATCTTGCTCTCGAGGAGCCGTTCCTGAACGTCAGTCATCTGACGCCTCGCAAAGTTCGGCCGGTCCATGCGACCGGGATCGCCGCGATTATAACAGACGCTCGTCCGGGCGGATCAAACGGAGCCTGGCCAAGCAGAAGTCTTACGGATTAGCCCGGTAAGGCGACGCCAGGGTTTCAGAAGCTTTTCCCGCTCGACATCGCCCAATCTCGGCATTCGCTGTCTGCGACATCCTACCTGCGTCAGCGGACCAGAACGCTCGGCAGTCCTGTTCTCGACTTGTCGTCAACCAAGCGTGTCCAAATAGCTGTGGCATTGCTGCAGAATGAGCGTAGAGAAAGGACGCCGCGCCATCACCGTTGCCATCGATCTCGTTCAGATGGACATCGCCCAGGACGGGCTTTTTGTCGAACTGTCGAAGCAGTTGGACCATCAGTAGAAAGCAGAAATCGGTCCATCAGGGCTGCCCCCTGCGCCGTGATAGGGTTGCGATAATCCGTGGGCGGCTCGCAGAAAGCCTCTCATTTGCCGTGATGCGGTCCTTTGTTAGGAGTTCACAGTGTCCCGGATTCGAGCTTTTCGAGGTAGGCTGCGAACATCTCGGCCATGGCTTCGGCGTAGGTTTCGATCTCGCTCAAGCTTCGGGGAGCCTCCGAGAACTGCTTGCCCACCGTGGCGAGCGTCGTGACGATCAGGTCACCGGCAAGTGCCCGGCTTGCCTCCGAGACCGATGGCAGCACCTCCTCCATGAACAGCCCGATGATGCGGTCTCCCGACGCCCTCGCCGCCTGCGCCTCCGGCGCATCGCGATAGAGCGGCGCTGCGTCGTGAAGCGCCACTCGCATCGCCGCCTCCTCACACTCGGAGCGAAGAAAGGCGTGAACGAGGCTGCGCAGCCGTTCGAACGGCGGTCGTTGTGCATCGGCAAGAATATCGGCGAGCATGCCGTTCGTCTGCCGCCATTCGTCGCTCTGCAGCCGGAAGAGGATTGCCGCCTTGTTGGGGAAATATTGGTAGAGCGAACCGATACTGACGCCCGCCCTCTCCGCTACCCTCGCCGTGGTGAAGCGATGGGCTCCCTCACGCGCCAAAACCTGAGCAGCAGCATCGAGGATCGCCGCCACGAGCTCCGTCGAGCGGGCCTGCTTAGGCTGCTTTCGTGAAGAAATCCGGGTACTTGGCCGGTCGCTCATGGCGGCGCTCCGCAATGCGATTGGAAAACGCGAGGGAATATTCGTATTTTTCACCCAGCGCAAGAACCTCATCATTCCAAGGAGCCCTCCAATGACGACACTCACCACCGCGCCGCTCGCGCCTCTCCTCCACCGCCTGTTCGAAGAAGCCGCTGCGGCGACGAGCCCCGCCATATCCGAGCTTTCCAGCGAGGAGAGGATGCGCCTGATCAGCAGCAAGACGGAATATCTCGACCTTTACGGGCGCCTGAGGGATCTCTGGCTTCCTGTCTCGCGCGAGGCCGGCACGCTGCTCTACATGCTGGCGCGCAGCTGCCGTGCTCAAACGATCATCGAGTTCGGCACATCCTTCGGCATCTCGACCCTCCACCTTGCTGCAGCACTGCGCGACAATGGCGGCGGCCGGCTGATCACCAGCGAGTTCGAACCGTCGAAACTGAGGCGGGCGCGCGAAAACTTGACGGCTGGCGGCCTCATCGACCTTGTCGAAACCCGTGAGGGAGATGCCCTCCACACCCTCGGCACCGATCTTCCTGATACCATCGACCTCCTGTTTCTCGACGGCGCCAAGGGCCTTTATCGTGACATCCTGGAGCTGGTAGAAGACCGACTTCGACCGGGTGCCCTCATCGTCGCTGACAATGCCGACCTCAGTCCCGAATATCTCGCCCGCGTTCGCTCCGCCGCCGCTGGCTATCTGTCCGTCCCGTTCGAAGAGGACATCGAGCTGTCGATGCGCGTCTGAGGATATTCGCAACTGGCTCCGCGCCCTCACCCTTGGATGTCCCGCAACGCCATCAACGGTGAGGCCGCGCCGCCGCGCACAAGCGTCGCACAGCACCAACGCAGCCATCTCAGGACAAAGCTGGTCCCGCTCAAAGACTTTTTTCGAAGAACGTATCCGGATATGGATCGTCATTGAACCGCTCGATCTCGGTCCAGCCGGTACCGCGATAGAGCTGCTGTGCCTCGGCAAGAACGCTGTTGGTATCCAGACGCAGGAGCCGGATGGACAACTCGCGGGCGATCGTCTCGGCAGCCGACATAAGCCGTTTTGCCATCCCGAGGCCACGCGCGGAAGGGGCGACCCAGAGCCTCTTGATCTCCGCCACCTTGCCGCCATTGCCCTTCAACCCGACACAACCGATCGGCAGGCCGTCGGACATCGCGACCAGGAACGCGCCGCGCGGGCGGATCATGTCCTTGGCGTCAGGATCGCGGGAAAGCGAGACGTCGAAACCCTTGTCGAAACGGCGTGCGAGTTCGCCGTAATATTCGTTCAGGCAATAGCGGGCATCGTCGTGCCGAGGATCTTTCTCCTCCAGCACGATCTGGTCGCGTCCAAGCGAGCAGGCGACCATATCCATGGCGCGCAGGAGTTCGTCCGGGCGGCGATGACGCGCCAGAAACGCTTCGGCCTGGGCATTGGAAAGTGCTTCATAAGCCTGAAACTCGCACTCGCCGGTGCTGGTCAACCTGGTGATGCGGCGACGGGCATCGCGATCGTTCGGGATGGTCTCGATCAGCCCCTCCTCCTCCAGCCCGCGCAGCAGACGGCTCATCAGGCCCGAGTCAAGACCGAGATAATCGCGGATTGCCGCAACATCCGATTGGCCACGACCGATCGAATTGAGGACGCGAGCAGCACCGAGCGGACGACCGCGTCCAAGGAAAGACGTATCCAGAGCGCCGACTTCGGAGGTGACGGCGCGGTTGAAGCGACGGACGCGGGCGACAGGATCGCAAGCCATATTATCTGACTTAAGTCAGATAAATTCCGCTGTCAATTCCGGCTGCCAAAATGGACCCGAAGTGCTCGAAGTGTCAGCCGGGTGCGCCGACCGTCTTGCGCATCCTCACTCCCTCACCTATGGCAATGCAACTTCCCCTCCACAGGGCTGCCCCGTGCTCCGCTTTATCCTCCACGCTCTGATCGTCATCATTCTGACGCTGCTCACCCAGATCGGCGGCCTCGCCTATTTGATAACGCTTGCCGTCGCACGCGCCTTGCGCCTGCGCCGATTTGCGGCCAGCCTCGCGCTCTTTCTGCTTCTCTACGCCGGCGCCACCTTCGTCGCGCACCTCACCGCACCCACATTCGGCCGGGTTCCGCTTTCCTGCTTCGCCGGCACTGCCGATCCGCTGGTCATCCGCTCGCCAATCTACTGCGCGCTCAACCGCAACTACGTGACGCCTGAACTGCGCGATCTGGCAGGGGCACTCGCCGCCCACATGGATAAGCAGTTTCCCGGTACCGTTACCGTCGCGCTGGATGCAAACTTTCCCTTCGTCAACGGTTTTCCGCTGCTGCCGCATCTCTCTCATGCCGACGGCAAGAAGCTCGATTTCGCCTATTATTACAAAGATGCCGACGGCGCCTTCCTGAACGGCGCCACACGCTCCCCGATCGGCTATTTTGCCTTCGAGGAGCCTGCCCCGGGCGACGAACTACCCTGCGCGGGTCGCCACGATTGGCTCACCACGCGTTGGGATTTTGATACCCTGCAGCCTCTCTTCCCTGTCTATGGGATCGAGGAGCAGCACACCGCGGCAGCGATCGCCTGGCTGACGACGGTAGGCGTCGCACGCTTTGACCTGCAGAAGATCTTCATCGAGCCGCATCTGAAGAATGCGCTTGGCATCACCGATGCCCATGTCCGCTTCCAGGGCTGCCGAGCCGCGCGTCATGATGACCATATGCATATCCAGATTGAATGAGCGGCTCGCTTGCACACGGCAGGAAATCCCCTACGCCATGTACTCCGTCCCGCCGGGGTGATGCCTGACCTTTTGATCAGGCACCACCAACCATCGGAAGAGGCGCCCTTCCCGGCTGTCGCCCGATTGGATATTCTTGCCAGCCATTGTCCCTGAATGAGAGGTTTGCTTGTGAGTGTCGGCCTGATTGCCCTCCTTGACGATGTCGCAGTGCTTGCAAAGGCGGCCGCCGCTTCTCTGGACGACGTAGTCGCCCAGGCGGGCAGAGCCGGCGCCAAAGCCGCCGGCGTCGTGATCGACGACGCAGCCGTCACGCCGCGTTACGTGACCGGCCTCTCGGCGGCACGCGAACTGCCGATCATCGCAAAAATCGCCATTGGTTCTCTCAAGAACAAACTGGTGTTCCTCCTGCCGGCCGCACTCGTCCTCAGCCTTCTCATGCCGCAGGCAGTGACGCCGCTGCTCATGCTCGGTGGGCTCTACCTTTGCTACGAAGGCGCCGAAAAGGTCTACGAACTCGTCGTGCCGCACGCGGCCCATGCCCACGAGAACGCCCTCGAGACGATCAGCGTCGACCCCAGAACCTTCGAGGACGAAAGGGTCGCGAGCGCCATCAGAACCGATTTCATCCTCTCGGCCGAGATCATGGCGATCACCCTCGGCTCGCTGTCGGAGTCGGGTCTGGCGATGCAGGCGCTGGTCCTCGCGCTGGTCGGCTCTCTGATCACGGCCGCTGTCTACGGCGTCGTCGCCTTGATCGTGAAGGCGGACGACTTCGGCCTCTGGCTTGCCCAGCGCTCTTCCCGCTCGCGGACAGGCGCGTTCCCGCGCTTGCTCGGGCGCGGCCTTGTGCGGGGCATGCCCTATCTTCTCAAGGTACTGGGTCTCATCGGGACGGCGGCGATGATCTGGGTCGGCGGCGGCATCATTGTGCACGGCGCCGAAGGCTTTGGCTTTGCCTGGCTGAGCCATCTGCTCCACGATGCCGGAGAAGGCGCCGCGCATGCAATGCCGGCCGTTGGCGGCGTGGTTTCCTGGCTGGTCCAAGCTGTCGGCTCAGGTCTCGTCGGCATCCTCCTCGGCCTTGCAGCCATCCCGGCCGTCGGCTACGTCGTTGCGCCTGCATGGCGGTGGTGCGCAGCACGCCTGCGCAGGATGAGGACCGCGTAAGCGAGTGACAGCAGATGTTGCTTGCGACATCACGCGTTGTGCAGAAGGCGCCATGATGGCTCGCAAATCTTCCTTGGCGCGAACCAGCCCTGCGGCGCGGCGCAACCAGATGCTTCGAAGTGCCGGCACCATCAACCAGTGTCCCTTTCATCGTAAGCATGCTGCGCCGCAAAGATTGCGTCCATGTTCTGCTCCGCCCAGTGAGCGGGTGCCGAAACCGCCGCCATCCTCTCCGAAGCGATCAGCAAGCCTGTCGCCTTGCTGCGCCCCGTCAGTTCCATCATTTCAGCGTTTCGGCTCTGCTTCCGGGGGGGGAGCCGTACTCCGGGATTCTCGCTCACGCCCAGGACAGCTAAGGTTCCCATGGAAAGGCTATGCCATTTCAAACGATTTTAAAAATCGCCGACGCAGGGCTAATCGATTTTAATTTTGTGATTAAAACTTTCTTGTTGCGACGCAAAAGAATCTAACCATTACTTCTGCCGATGCTCGGTCTGTTCGTTGGAGAACTCGCATGACGATGACATTTCCGCTAACCGAAAAGCGCAATGCCGATGCGTTGCTGAAACACTTGACGTTGCACAAACTCAGCTATCCCGGAAACTGCGTCGTGTCGCTCAAGACGTACGTCGCATACGTCACGTCGTCTCACACGACAGCACTCGGGACCGCCCGCACCGCCTGGTAGGAATGTCTCGGAATTTCGGGATGTCTGTGCCCTTCGCTTATGCTCAAGGCGCCCGTCGAATACTCTTCACCCTTATCTGCCCGATAGGCGCCTCTCCCCGCCGGAGAGAAAAGGAGTAAGCCGCGCAGCTTTCGTTCTCGCAACGGAGGTCTCACGGAGGGGCGAGACGTTGCCGTACTTGCAAAAATTCCTATTCTGGTCGCCGCCGATGCGATGAAAAGCTGAGGCATTCCAGAGTTTGCGATAGGAATTTCAGGCCACAACATGACGACTCTCGGCCGCCCGGATCTCGGCGACATCCCACCATGGCGACTGGGGGGATCGCCGGTTACCGGCCGCGTGGCGGCCATACACGCGGCTGGCGCAGATTGGCCTGTTCTATGCTCTGGCGGTTGGGGCGTGGTCGCTCGGGGGCTGGCTGTTGGAGATGCCGCCGCCATCTGCGGTCGGGATGCTGGTGATCGCCCATTTTTTCTGGCAGACGCGGCGGTTAGACCTTGCCCGCCCGGATCTGAATTTCGCCTGTTCCTCGCCAATATCCTGACCGGCGTGCTGCTCGCCGGCACCGCGTTGGCGGGCACATGGTGAGCGGTTCGAGGACGAAATACGAATGATCGATCTCAAACAAGGCGTGCTCGCCGCGGCCATGATGCTGGCAGCAACGATGGCGTCCGGACATCAGGCGCATGCCGAGCCATGCGAACCGGAAACCTTCGAAGCGGCAAAATATGTCGTCTGCACGCTGGAAGGAGGAAAGGCCGACCTGCGCCTGTTCTGGAAGGGCGCCGATGGCGCGCCATACCGCACTTTTTCGAGCCTTGCCGAAGCCCTTCGCACCGAGGGGAAAACGCTGGTACTGGCCGTCAATGCCGGAATGTACCGAGCCGATTTTTCGCCGATGGGGCTGTACGTCGAAAACGCCACGGAATTGAAACCCGCCAATACCACAGAGACGGGAGGCGCCCCCGGTCAGGTCCCGAATTTCTACAAGAAACCGAGCGGCGTGTTCTTTCTCGGTGAAGCAGGCGCCGGCATACTTCCGACCGATGAATTTCTGACGCGTGCCCTAAAAGTGCGGTTCGCCACGCAGTCCGGCCCGATGCTCGTCATCGCGGGAAAGCTGAATCCGATCTTCATCTTCGCATCGACAGATCGAACCCGCCGGAGCGGGGTCGGCGTTTGCGCAGACGGCGTGGTTCGCTTCGCAATCAGTGAAGACAGGGTCAATTTCCACGATTTCGCACGGCTCTTCCGGGACCGGCTGCAATGCGCCGACGCCTTGTTCCTCGATGGCGGACGAGGTGTTGGGCTTTACTATCCGGCATTGGGCCGCAACGACTGGTCCTGGCACGGCGGCTACGGCCCCATTTTCGGACTTGTGGAATAAGCTGATCTCCCCATCGATCATTTCGACGGGCTGGACACATTCAAAGACCTTCCCTCCGACGGGCGCTGCGTACGCGATCTCTGGTTCTGACAGGCTGGCACCTGTCGGCCTCGGGCAGGCAATGGCGCCTCAACCGCGCCGAGCCGCCTCGATCGCCGCGACATCGATCTTTCTCATCGTCATCATCGCGTCAAAAGCACGCTTTGCCTGATCACCACCCGCCGAGAGCGCTTCTGAGAGGACGCGGGGGGTGATCTGCCAGGACAGACCCCATTTGTCCTTGCACCAGCCACACTCGCTTTCCTGGCCGCCATTACCGACGATGGCGTTCCAGTAGCGATCGGTTTCTTCCTGATCCTCCGTGGCGATTTGAAACGAGAAGGCTTCACTGTGTTTGAATGCAGGGCCGCCGTTCAGACCGATGCAAGGAATACCCGCGACGGTGAATTCAACAACCAAAACGTCTCCCTGTTTGCCGTCAGGATAATCTCCCGGCGCCCGAGTGACAGCACCCACCGCGCTGTCGGGAAAAGTCGCAGCATAAAAGCGGGCGGCATCCTCGGCGTCTTTGTTGTACCATAGGCAGATCGTGTTTTTTGCCATTATGCGGTCCTTCCCTCTTGGTTTGCAATTCCTGTTCAAATAAGAGGGAAACCGCCTTTCTCCAGCCCATACAGCTTATTTCGGCGAGGGCCTTGTTCGGCTTGATCCACGCACCCGGCGAAGGCGATCGCCGCGCAGGCGATACGCGCAGATCGCGGATGCGTATCGATGCCTGGCTTGACGGCGGCTCCGGCGCCACGACATCCATAAAGATCTGGAACCATCGCTTGCTGTGTCCGGCCGCAAAGCGTGTCAGACTGTGCAGGCTGCGCATCGTCTGCGCGCCGATTGAAAGGTACGAAGCCAATGCACAAGTTCACCGTTACCCTCACCCGCGAGATCGACGCCGATACCGCCGAGGAGGCAGCCTTGCTCCTGTATCAGGAACTTTCGAAGGGACCGGTCCCTGACCGCTACTCGGTCACCGACGAGAAGAAGGCGACCACGGAGATAAATCTCGACCGGAACAAGGCTGATGAATTCGCCAGCATCGATCACACCGCCGATCCCGGCAACTGGTAAGGCCAGGCGTTCACAGGGACGGTGGCAACAAATCCCCTGCTTTGCGCCGGGAGCGCAAGTGCGGTAGGTGCAGAATGCCGTTCCGGCGCGAATGCCGGATGCAAGCGGCCGCTCCATCGGAAATATGCCAGTCAAGGAAAACAAGTGAGCTCACCTGTCAAAATAGCCGTCGCCGGCGCGAACGGCCGCATGGGTCGCACCATACTGCCGCTGCTCGCGGCCGATCCGGCTTTTGCGGTCATCGGCGGTATCGGCCGTCCCGGCTCCGCCGGTGAAGGGCTGATCGACCGTGCGGCCGCAATCGCAGCCGCCGACGTGATCCTGGATTTCACGACGGGAAATGCCGCCGCCGAACTCGCCGGCCTCTGCGCCTCGTCAGGCGGGCCGGCCCTGGTGATCGGAGCGACAGGTTTCGAGCCGAATGAGATCCAACGGATCGCAGCCGCCGCCCGAACGATTCCGATCCTGCGCTCCGGCAACTTCTCCATTGGCGTCAACATGCTGGTCGGCCTCGTCGCCCAGGCTGCGCGCGCTCTTCCCGCGCATGGCTGGGACATCGAAATCCTCGAAGCCCACCACAACAGAAAGATCGATGCACCATCCGGTACGGCGCTGATGCTCGGCGAAGCAGCCGCTGAGGGCCGCGGCGTTTCCCTCGCATCCGTCGAGCGGCGTGGGCGTGACGGCGTCACCGGCCAGCGACCGCCCGGCGAGATCGGCTTTGCCGTCGTGCGCGCCGGCGGGCTCGTCGGAGAACACAGCGTCCTGTTCGCCGCCGCCGATGAAGTCGTGACGCTGTCGCATTCGGCTCTCGATCGCGGCATGTTCGCCCGCGGCGCGCTTGCCGCCGCCCGCTGGATCGCAGGGCGCGCACCCGGCGAATATGGCATGCGGGATGTGCTGGGCCTGACGGCAGAAGGCGCGAATAGACCGAGTGAAGAGGCTTGAGCACCTTCTTGAATCAAAATCTACACCGACACACTCTCCATGAGGATTTTCATCACGGCAACCTCCGATTCAGGCGGCATCCTGCAACCCCAATCCTGCTGGAGGTCAAGAGGCCGGATGGCCCGCCGCGCGGCCCCGGCCTAACCCACCAGCCGCCGCGCCATCATCACGTCGTCGATCTCTCTGCCATCCTCCAGCACGCCGCCGGGGATACGGCCGATCTCGGCAAAACCTTGCCGCTGGTAGAACCGCATCGCCGCCGAGTTTTCGGCGCTGACGAAGAGTTCCAATTGACGGATGCCGATATCGCGCGCGTGATCGGAAATCGTCTCCAGCAGTTTGACGGCAAGGCCCGTTCCGCGAAGCTTGGCGCAGACATAGACCATGACGATCGTGGCGCGGTGGGCCATCTTGCTCGGCCGCTGCCGAAACAGGCCCATGATGCCGACGGGTTCGCCTTCCTGAAAGGCGATGAAAACCGGTTCGCTCAGCCGATCGCGCCACTCCTGCAGAGACAGGATTTCCCAGTCTTCGTAGCGGCTGGCAAAGGAAGACGGATCGGCGCGAAGCGCTTCCAGGCGGATACGCCGAAAAGCCTCCACCTCGTCTCCACCTATGAGCCTGATCGTCACGCCGCCTGCATCCATCGCCACCTCCCGGAATATCGGAGATATGTCATCGCAGCCGGCTGCATTGGATGCAATCGGGAAAGCGGCGGGTTCGGCTTCTGTTGTCCCGTCGCGGCACGCCAAGGCTCGAGAGAACCTCGTCATGAGGGAGGTTGGAGGGCACCGCACCAACGAGGCTGGGAGAACCGGGCGCGAACGCTGCTCCCAATTCCCTCATCCCTGTCCTCGGGTCAGGCCCGGGGACAGGGATGAGGGAGGGGAAGTGGCGTCCGTCAAAGGTGCCCAAAGGACAAGCGTCCCCATGCAACAAACCTAACGACAGCACCATCACTGCGCCGGAGTTCCCACCCTGCCACCCTTGCGAACAGTCGGCTCGCCGGTTGGGCGGAGATCCCATTGATCGGTGCGGACCGATGGTCCTTGGGTTGGTTGCTGGCCGCTCGCCCCCGGTGCCGGTTCGCGGGTCGACCGCACGACCAGATCATCCGGTTCGAAGGCCGTCTGATCCCCAGGCCTCTCCATCTGAAACGATGCAATCTGATGGATGACGACGAGAAGAACTATCCCGACCGCCGAGCACACGAGCGCATAGAGAATGAAATATTTCAGTGCACATCCCTCGCTGATCGACAGAGCGGCCTTGACAGCAGCGCGAATGATATTTCGCACATCATTGATGGATACTTAGAGAGAAGGCAATAGATTTTAGCAATTCCTGGAAAATTTCAAAAATAGACAGCATGAAATAGAACTTTATTGGAGAAAATCGCGCAATGCCTCACGCATTGCTTGATTTCTTCAGCATCCCGGCCAAAGGCGAGGAACCTATGGCTGCAACAGCTCAACCCCGCTTGAACCGCATCCGGAATTCACGGGGGCTGCAGCCCTCGCGCTCTCGAAAGACGCGAGAAAAATAGAACGGGTCTTCGATGCCGACCATGGCTGCGACGGTTTCGATCTTCTCGTCTGACGTGGCGAGCAGTTGCTTGGCCTGGTCCATACGCGCCCGAAGCTGGAAGTCCTTGGGCGGCATGCCCGTTTCGGCGATAAATTTCCGCCGCAGCGTCGCGGGAGATATGCCATGCTCGGCGGCAAACGAGGCAAGGTCGAGCGGCTGCAGCGCCCTGCCCCGCAACGTCTCGACGAGATCGCCAGTCGCGCCCTCGCCTTTGCGACCTGCCGCAGCGCTCGCCTGCCGCGCAGCGGTGATGACGATGCGATGGAGCGCCAATGCCGCCGAGGCCTGTCCGAGATGGCTGTCGTCGATGAGATCAGCATGCAACTGCGCGAAGAGCCGCACCACCTCCTCGATATGGCGCAGAGTCACGAGGGGATGGCGCTCGTCAACCAGCCGCATCCGCACGAAATCGCGCGTGAACGAACCTTCAAACAGCGCCCAGCGCTCATCCCATCCGCCTTCGTCAGGCCCATAGGAGTGCGGGCGGTTCGGAAACAGCCAGAAGAGCGCCGGCCCCTCCACGGGCTGGCGCCCGCCTGCAGCGGTTTCGAGAAACCCCTGCCCGCGCTCCACCAGCACGGCTGCAAAACTCGGCAGCTTCCTGTCCTTGACGGCATGGCGCGCATGTTGCCTGCCGCTGCCGGCCACGGCAAGCCCGCCGGCGGCGGCAAGGGGAGATCGATAGATGGCCTCGGCTTGTGTCATGAGCGAAAAATCCAGCTGCAGCTTTCCTCCATGGCGGCCAGCCCACGCAGCCCGCAGGCTGAAGGCAGGTAAGTCAAAGCGGGGGTGAATGAAATGTCAATTGTCGCGAATGCCGCCGAGATGCAAACGCCCCTCGCCGCCCATGGTAAAACGATCCCCGCTGCAAGGCTCGGCGCACTCGCGCCGACCGATCCCGGAATTGGCACCGAGGCTATCCGCCACGGCTATGAGGAGCATGGTTATGTCTGGCTGAAAGGCCTCCTGCCGCGCGCCGAAGTGATTGATTTCCGTCGTTGGGTCTTCACCCACCTCGCCGAAGCCGGCCTGTTGGCGCCGGGCTATGATCTTGCCCTCGGCGTCGCTGCCGTCGGGGACGTCGACTGGAACCTTGCCAACCGCCGCCTGATGTCGATCGTCCGCTCGGCTGCCTATGAAGGCTTCTGCGCCCAGCCGCGGCTCGTGCACTTCATGGACATCTTTCTCCAGGGCATCTCCTATCTCCATAAACGCAAGCTGATGCGCTATGTCCAACCCGGCACGGCGGTGGCCACGCCCGCCCATTACGACCTCGTCTACCTCCGCGGCGGCACCAGCCGGCTCGTCACCGCCTGGATCCCGATCGGCGACACTCCCGCCGAAATGGGCGGCCTCGTCTACCTCGAAGGCTCGCATGCGCTCGGCCGTAGGATGGAGGCCGAATTCCAGGCAAAGAGCGGTGATCTCTCGCCGGAAGAGCGGATCAGCGCCTATAACAGCCACATGGCCGAGGGCGGCTGGATCTCCAAGGATCTGCCCGACATGGCCCATCGGTTTAACACCCGCTGGCTCGCCGCCGATTACGAGGCTGGCGACGTCGTGCTGCACTCCCCCTACATGATTCACGCCGCCACCACCAACGAGGGCCGCGCCCGGCGGCTCCGCCTCTCTACCGATATCCGCTACCAGAATGTCGACGACGAAATCGACGTCCGCTGGGACAACCATTGGAGCCTGGGGGATATGCTGTAAGGCTTTGCTCCGCGCCGCAATGCTTCAGCCGAACCCAAACCCGCCTGGGATCGATCCTTTGCGAACCAAGACAGCCACGGCGATATCGGCTAGACTTGCCGGCACCGACAGCTTGCTTGGAGGCGGTCCCCAGGAGCGGCGGGCGTCGGCGCAGGGGGAACCCGCATGTCGGCAATCGCATCTTTGTTTCAGGAAGCCGCCCGGCTTGCAGCCGGCTTTCGTGAGCGCGCGCCGGCACGCCATGTGCCCCGGCACGATTACGCCGCCTCGCTCGCCGCCTTCGACGAGCCGCTGCCGGCCGCTGGCGCCGAGATGGGCGATGTCATCAGACAGCTCGCAGCGGACGCCGAGCCCGGCCTGCATTTCACCACCGGCCCGCGCTTCTTTGGCTGGGTCATCGGCGGCTCTCATCCGGTCGGCGTCGCGGCCGATTTCCTCACCAGCGCCTGGGGCCAGAATGCCGGAAACCACGTCGCCGCCCCGGCCGCGGCCGCCGTCGAAACCATCGCGGCGAGATGGCTTCTCGACATCCTGAAGCTGCCGGCCGAAAGCTCCGTCGGCTTCGTCACGGGAGCCACGGTCGCCAACTTCACCTGCCTTGCCGCCGCCCGCGGCGAGGTGCTGCGCAAGGCCGGCTGGGATGCGGATGCCAAAGGCCTGTTCGGCGCGCCCGAGATCACCGTGCTGATCGGCGACGACGCCCACACGACGGTCTTCTCGGCGCTTCAATTCCTCGGTCTCGGCCATGACCGCGTGCTGCGTCTGCCGACCGACCCGATGGGACGGATCGATCCGGCCGCACTCGGCGACGCGCTTGCCCCGGTCAGCGGCCCCTGCATCGCCATTCTCCAGGCCGGGCAGATCAATACAGGCGGCTTCGACGAGTTCATCCGCTTGATCCCGGCCCTTCGGGAAAAAGGCGCCTGGGTGCATGTCGACGGCGCCTTCGGCCTGTGGGCGCAGGCTTCGGAGAAATTCAGCCGTCTCAGCCGTGGCGTCGAGGCGGCCGACAGCTGGGCAACCGACGGCCACAAATGGCTGCAGACGCCCTATGACTGCGGCTATGCCATCGTGCGCCACGAGCTCGCCCACCGCCGCGCCATGACGATCGCCGCAAGCTACCTGCCGCTCGCCGCCGAGGGCGAGCGCGATCCTTCCCATTACGTGCCGGAGCTTTCCCGGCGCGCCCGCGGCTTCGCCACCTGGGCGATGCTGAAACATCTCGGCCGCGATGGCATCGCCGCCCTCATCGACCAATGTTGCGCGTCCGCCCGCCTGCTGGCCGAGCACCTCCAGCGCGAACCAGGCATTACCATCTTGAACGAGATCACGCTGAACCAGCTCATCCTCCGCTTCGCCGCCGACCGCCCGGACGATGAAAGCGACGCCATCACCCGCAAGACCATCGCAAAGATCCGCGACGACGCCACCCTCTTTGCCGGCGGCGCCAAATGGCGCCGCCGCGACGTCCTGCGCCTCTCCGTCACCAATTTCCAGACGACCGCGGACGAAGCCCGGCTGGCCGCCGACAGCATCATCGCTGCCTTCCGGAGCGTCAGCTGCGGCTGACGCCAGTGCTAATTAACATTGCGTCAGAGTCGCCATTGCATATTGCGTGCGCTGCCAAGTGCCCAGCCACCCGCCCCCTCCTTCGAGGTTCCGGCCTCTGGCCTGCGCACCGCAACAACACGGGACGAGGGCGTCCACGCGCCGGCGCTGCCGAAGTTCCGCACACCGTAGCGGATCGGCTATTGACTCATCTCCGAGCAAAGCTACCGTCCTCTGTGCAGGACTAAGGATTCAGCCAGCACCCCTCCCTCGCCACATGTTCTCAACGGCCTCCCATGTCTCAATATCTCCCTGCGATTGCCGCTCTTCTCGCTCTGGTGCCGGCCGCCTCCCATGCCAGCGAGGCACGTGGCAAATCCACGCCTCCTCCGGCGAAGGACTGCGTGGAGGTCAGCGGAACTGCTCTGTCGGGAACAGCCGAGGGTTCGGCCTATGCGGCAGCCGAGCTCAAATGCGGCGCAAAGCTGTCGCTGGTGCTTCAACGCCAGACCGGCAGGAATGGAACCCTTCCCGTCTGGACCGTGATCGACCAGGTGACGATCTCAAAGCCGTCGCCCCGCCACGAGCTTCTGCAGCCGGCCTATTGCTCATCCAGCCGGTTTCCCGACGTCGCCGTCTTTGCGCTCGGCAGGATGGTGGAGCAACCGGATGGCTCCTATCGATCCGAGAATGTGGTCAGAGCCTGGTGGTTCGACGTCAAGCGCGAAAGGCTGGCGGCCATTCCCGCCGACGACGTGATATGTGTGTTGGACGGGGTTGATTGACGGTCTGTGTGGTGAGTCCGATGATAAGCCGCCCCTCATCGTTTGAGGCTCAAGCCTCCGCACCTCAGGACGGGGGCTGACCGTCGGGCCAAGCGCCGCCGAGGCTGACAACGAACCAAGGCCGCCCTCTCTCCGCCCTCCTCCTGAGGCGCCCCCGCAGGGGCCTCGAAGGACGAGGCCCGCCACCACGAAGCTATTGGATTTACTGGAACTAGCAGAAAGGCATAATTCCGGCTTCATCGCCGAACGGCGACGACCGAGCTGGCGCGGTAGCGCGACAGCTGGACCCGGTTGGATTGATTGCCTCCAAAGAGGTAGACGTATTGGCGTCGCTGATCGAAATGATCGAACAGGCTGACATGGAACCGCCTGCCGCTTCGGATGACAACGACGTCTCCCCGCTTCGCCGAGCGGAAGAAGACCGGCTTGCCAAAGCTTTTCCAGGATACCGCCATGTTGGGATTGGCCGGAGGCTGGCGAGACGATCGTTTGGCGACGAAGGCGAGGAAAGCTCCGCACCACGATGTTCTCCGGGGATTGATGCCGAGAAAAGAAATGGAGCGTTCATGCATGCGATCGTATTTCGAAGCCGTGACCAGCATGTCGGCCTCACACGGTACGGCAAAAACCGTGAGGGCTATGACGAGAATAATTCTCATTGCTACTCACCATTGTCTGGATAATTTGGAACATCCGAAATGTGGCGAAGAAAAAATCGCAGGCGGAAACGTATGTTCAAATAATGGCAGCAATTAGAATCAATTTAGCCGCGTATTTCCACGAAAATACCCAATGATCAACGAGGAAGAGGGCGAACGACATGGCTTGAAAGCAGACAGTCCGACGATCGGAAATGCGCTGATTGCACACCAGAAGAAGGAGAGCGTCGCGATGAAAGCCGCCTTCGCCCCTAATGAGCCGGCCAGCCCCCACCAAGGCCCGATCATCATACCCACCGCAGCCTAACACCATTGCATAGCTCGGCTTGGCCACTCAACGAGATATATTCCCAGCGGCGCGACGAATACTTGGACCCAAAGGGCAATACATTCTCCTCGCGCTAAGCTCCCACCTGACTGCGCCAACCGGATCGGACTGCCTCGGCCCCTTGCTGACGAACAACCGATCCGGCGGGCAATGACGGTCGCGCGAGCTCCGTGCGACGTGCCGAGCAGCGTTGAACCGCGAGTACCAAGCAGCCTTGTTTGAGGATATCGACGCGGAAAGAGGGCTGTGAGAGCTTGCCGACGAGGTTTGAAAGATGGATTGTCGATTCCGGTTGGGCTGCGAAATCAGGCCTTGGCCGAGATCGCACTCAGTTCCTCGAGATCGAGATCCCGCTCCAGCTCGCGTAACGTTTCGTCATCGATATCGCCGGCGCGGTGGAGTCGGATGAGTTCCCGGCGTCCCGTTGCAACAGCCTCGAGAACGACATCGAAGTGAGCGTGGAGAACCGGCACGTAGTGCTCCGTTCTCGCGGCGTAGTCGACGATCGCTGTGGCCCTTCGCTGGTATCGCTCCAGCAATTGAGGATGGATGAGAGTCCCCTCTGCATCATACGCCAGGTTTTGTACCGTCCCGAGCTGCGCCTGCGCCATGGCGGCTTCGGCCTCACTCATGGTAAGGCGCGCCCGTTCCAACTCGGGGCCCGCCAGCCGCGCCCAAGCAATCACCCGCCCCAACGTCGTGCCCTGCACAAGTACGGTTCCGAGAATAACGGCGAACGACGTTACGAGGATGAGGTCGCGGCCCGGGAAATCTTCGGGCAGGCTGAGTGCCAAGGCGAGCGTCACCACCCCGCGTATGCCCGCCCAACTGAGGACGGCGGCGCCGCCGGCGCCCAGCGGTCGGGCGCGTTCGAAGCCGAGGACAGCACAGAACCGGATGACGAAATCGGAGGCGAAAACCCAGGCAAAACGCGCGATCACCAGCGCAAAGAGGATCGCGAGCATCGGCAGACCCATGGTCGCGAGCACGGTGGCGAAGCCGCCGCCGCGTTCGACCACGTCCCGAAGAGACAGCCCGATCAATGTGAAAACAGAAGCTTCCATCAGGAAGATCATCACGGTCCAGAAGGACGTGCCGCGCATCCGCGTTGCGGCTGAAAAGACGGTGTGCTGGTGCCAGGATGCGATCAACCCTGTGGTCACGGTGGCGATGACGCCGGAAACATGCAGCAACTCGCCGAGCAGATAGGAAATCCAGGCGAGCAGCACGGTGGCGGCGATGATGAGATACTCGTCGCCGAGACGCCGGACAAGTTTGACCCATGTCGTTCCGATAACGGAACCGACGACGGCGCCGCCAAGCGCCAGCACAAAGAAGTTGCCGGCCGCTTCCATCACGCTGAAAGTTCCTGTTGCGGCGGCGGCAACGGCAAAACGGAAGAGAACCAGACCGCTCGCGTCGTTGAGCAAACTCTCGCCTTCCAACAGAATTTGAAGTCGCCGCGGCAGCCTGACATGCTCCAGCACCGCGCGGGCTGACACTGCGTCCGGCGGCGAAACGATCGCGCCGAAGGCCGCGCAGGCAGCCCAGGGAAGTGCTGGAAAAAGAAGATGCGCAGTCACGGCCACGACCGCGCAGGTGAACAACACGGCACCGACGGCTAGGGAGGCGATGCCGATCATGTGGCGCCGTAGGCGCGCCAGGGGGATCGACCAGGCGCCGTCCATCAGGAGCGGCGGCAGAAAGATGACGAGCACCAACTCGGGATCGACGGTGATTGCCGGCAGCCCCGGCACGAAGGCAAGCAATGCACCACCGGCCAGCAGTGCGACGGATGGCGGCAGTGCGAGCCTATGGGCGGCATATTGCAGCGCGATGATCGCAAGGAACATCCCGATGACAAGCTCGAACAATTGAGTTGGTTCCATCTGCCCTGCCCCCGGCTTGGAAACTGACGTCGAATGCCTACAACATAATCTCTCGGATCGAAATCTACCCATCCCGCGCTTGTCACGGTTTTCCATATCAGCCAACAATTGCGCTTGGCCGTCACGAAAAGTTTGCACCGGTACGAATTTACTTGCCCTTCTTCAATGCGGCATATGTTTCTGCATGCAGGCAAGCGGCGTGAGCGGGGAAACATGACTTCAACACATGCAGACAAAACCGGTGATGCCGTCAGCCGAACCGGCTTTGTCGGATTGGTCGTTGGCGCCGTCGGCGTCGTCTATGGTGATATCGGCACCAGCCCGCTTTACGCCTTTCGCGAGGCGCTCAGACCGTTCACGGCCGATGGCGTTCACGAGTTCGAGGTAATTGGTCTCATTTCGCTGATGGTCTGGACGCTAACCGTGATCGTGACCTTCAAATATGTTCTGTTCCTTCTCAGGGCGGACAATGACGGCGAAGGTGGCACCCTCTCGCTTCTTGCCCTCCTGATGAAAAAGATGGGACGAAACGTGCCCGTGCTGTTCTTCGCGGGCCTGATCGGAGCAGCCCTCTTCATCGGCGATGCGATGATCACGCCTGCCCTCTCGGTCATGTCAGCGCTCGAAGGCCTGAAGCTGGTCACGCCGACCTTTGCCGAGTATGTTCCGCCAATGTCGGCAGCAATCATGATCGCTCTGTTTGCCGCGCAGTCGCGCGGAACCGCCGCTGTTTCAATGTTTTTCGGGCCGATAACGGTATTGTGGTTCCTTACCATGGCGGCAGGCGGCGTCATCCATATCGGCGACGACTGGAGAATTCTCGCCGCGATCAATCCCATCAACGCAGTCTCGTTCCTCGCCCATGCCGGCACCGTCGGCCTCATTGTGCTCGGCGCCGTTTTTCTGACGGTGACGGGTGCCGAAGCGCTGTATGCCGATCTCGGGCATTTCGGGCGGCGGCCGATTAACACGGCGTGGTTCGTGCTCGTCTTTCCGGCATTACTGCTGAATTATCTCGGCCAGGGCGCTCTCGTCCTCAGCCAACCTGCTGCGATCGCCGATCCGTTCTTTCTGATGTATCCCGACTGGGCCTTGCTGCCGGTGGTTCTCCTGGCGACACTGGCTACAATCATCGCGAGCCAGGCCGTGATCACCGGCGCATTTTCGTTGGCCCGCCAGGCGGTTCACCTCGGCTTTCTGCCAAGGCTGCGGATCAAGTTCACCTCGGAGACCAACACCGGCCAGATTTACGTGCCGAGCGTCAATCTTCTCCTGCTGATCGGCGTGCTGATGCTGATTTTTTCCTTCGGCGACTCGGAATCCCTGGCGACGGCCTACGGCATCTCGGTGACTGGGGCCATGGTGATCACAACCATGCTGGCCTTCCAGTTTCTCCGCGCCGTCTGGGGTTATTCTCTCGTGCTCGCCGCTGGCGTGCTGCTGCCGCTCTTGGTCATCGAAGTCGTTTTCCTGGCGGCCAATCTGCTGAAGATCTACGATGGTGGTTGGGTTCCTGTCGCCCTGGCACTGGTGATTATGATGCTGATGTGGACATGGACACGCGGGCAGGCCTATCTGAAGCGGCTGCGCGCGAACAACGAGATCCCGCTCGATTCCTTCATCCGCTCGATCGAGCGAAAGTCCGATCATTCGCCGGTTACGGTTCCGGGAACGGCGGTCTTCCTGACGAGCCTCCCCGACAGGACGCCGAATGTCCTGCTCCACAATCTCAAGCATAACCACGTGCTTCACGAGCAGAACGTCATCCTGACGGTCTGGACCGAGGATGAACCTTACGTTCCCGACAGCAGGCGCACCAAAATCAGCCAGCTGTCGCCGCGTTTCGTGCGTCTCGATATCACCTTCGGCTTCATGGACGAGCCCGATGTCACTAGGGCGCTGGCTCTCTGCCGGGAGGGAGGCTTCAAGTTCGAGATCATGAAAACGTCCTTCTATCTCGGTCGCCGCAACCTCGTCAGGACGCCGAACACCGGCCTGCCCGGCTGGCAGGAACGCATATTCATGGCTCTGGAAGGCTTTGCCATCGACCCCTCCGACTATTTCAACCTGCCGTCCAACCGCGTCGTCGAGCTTGGCGAACAGGTTGCCATATAAAGTCTGATGGCCTCGCCCTGCTTCGCGGCGGCAGCCTCGTCACCGTCGATCATTGCCGGGATTTAATTGGAAGTCCCGGCCTATCCCCCTTACACGCCAAGTCCCGAGACAAAGGAGAGCATATGAAGAGGCGGACTCTTGTACTTGGCGGCGCCGCGATTGCCGCATCGTCGGTCGTTGCTGCGGCAATCTGGCCGCGGCGACATGTCGTGGCGGCAGCCAGGACATTCGCCTGGAAGGGCACCGATTTCCTGAGTGGCGGCACCAAGTCTGTCGCCTTGGAAAAGCTGCCCGCGCCGCTCTTCCGCACTCGCCCGATTGCCTCGTGACCATCGCCCAGACCCTTGGTCCCTGCCATGTCAACGACGTCCCGGCCCGCCAGGACATCTCGGAAGGAGAAGCCGGACTACCGTTGCGGCTGGCCCTCCGCATCGTCCATGCAGCCGATTGCCTGCCGGTCGAAAACGCCGATATCGAAATCTGGCATACCGATCACCGTGGTATCTATTCCGGCCGAGAGGCTGCGAAGATGTGTACGCTTGGTGATGCCGAGGCGATAAGCGGGCTCGCCTTTCGCGGTCGCCAGCTGACTGACATGACCGGCCAGGCAAGTTTTCTGACCGCCTATCCGGGATGGTATAGTGGCCGCACGCCGCATGTTCATTGCCGCATCCTCGTGGATGGCAAGGAGCTTCTCGTCAGCCAGGTCTATTTCGACGATGCCTTGAGCGACATCATCTATGGTGAGCATCCCGATTATCGTGGACGCCCCCGCCGCGATACGCGCAACGACGACGACGGCCTCGTTCCGCAGGATGCCACCGATCACATCTTCGATTTTGAAAAGCTGGGTGGCGGCGTGCTTTCCGCCACGATTACGATCGGCCTCTCTTCCTGAGCCGATAGCAGCGGAGCGACGGGTGAGCCCTTTCCACACGCATCATGAAACCAACGGCAGCATTTCTGCGTATTTCCCCTCGACGGCAGAACACAGACCGCGAGGGATGGTGGCATCGTCAGAGAAGGAAGCATCGCCCATATAGCCAAGCATACCACCGGGAGGGGCTGGCGAGATTGATGCTGAGGCTGCCTGCCACGCGGGCGACGATCAGAGCCGCCGCAGCGGGCCAACCCCATCTCTATGAGCTGTGCGGCGCCTATGGCGAAGCCTGCTCCGTCCTCGACAGCATGCGCAAGGATTGTCGGCCGATTCTGCGATCGTCGCTGAATACGAGATCATCTGCGCGGAAATAGAAGCCGACGTCTTGCGAACGCTGCTCGGCGACCTCTGATGGTCCCTGCCGCCACGGCTTCTCGCCGTAGCGGCGTGCGTCCGGCTATCCTCAGTGCAGCACGCCGTGATGAAGGATAGAGGCGATCACCGGGTCCGCTTCTGAATGATGCAACGGCTGAGGCGTGATCTCATGGTGCGAAATTTCGCTGCCGTTTTCCGGGCCAGCAAGATCAGCGGCTTCGATGGTGACGCCGTGATCGCCGTTGCCGAGTGTCAACCCGTGCTTTTCGACAGCCGCCTTGCCGAAGTGACGAAGCAGCAGGGTTTCATCCGATACACCGTTTTCCCAGATGGGATTGTCGTGATGGGCGCCGACCTTATCCGCAGCAATCTTGTCGGCAGCAAGTTTCAGGTCATTGTGGGATGTGACCCCGGTGTCCGATACGAGGCTGACGCTCGCATCCGCGGCGGCGAGGCTGTCGGCGCTTGCAAGCGTGGTAGGACCTTCTTCGATGATCGTGTTATCGCTGACGGGAAACGTGCCTGCGGCGATGATCGAGGGGGAGATGCTATATGGCGTGACATCACTCGCGATGAAATTGTCATGGAAGGATCCGGATGCCGGCCGGTCGACCTTCAATGCTGCCTGGGTCAGGTCATCGAAGAGATTGCCGTAAATATCGATGCCCTCGCGAACATAGGTCGTCGTGCCGGCGGAGCTGACCGACACGCCCCAGACGCCGTCATGGATATAGTTGCCTGATATATCGTAGTTGCGCGTATCGCCCGTATCGCCAAGACCGATGGCGTAAGACCAGCTGTAGCCGCCATAGCCGGATATATCGTTGTCATGGATAGCAATATCCGTGCCGGCCTGCGCGCTGATCCCGAAGCTGCCGCCAAGGATGGTGTTCCCCTCGATCACCGCGTCCACAGGCCGGATGAGCGTCAGTACTCCCTTCGGCGTCACCGCACCGGTCTGATCGAGATAATTGCCGGTGATGACGATGTTGCTGCTGTCGTTTAGCTGGACGGCATCCGCCGCAGTGCCGTGGGCGTTCGTGACGGTGTTGTTGAGGAGAGTGACCCCGTTGATCTTCTCAATCCAAATGCCGTCGCCGTTGACGTCATTGATCGTACTGTTTTCGATGGTGATGTTGGAGCCGGTCCGGAAGGTGATGGACCCGGATTTCGACAATCCGGTGTGATCGACCTCGACATTACGAACGGTCCAATTTGAGACATAACCACCATAGATGGCTGCGCCGCCGGTGTCTGAGATCTTGATATTCTCGATGACGATGTTCGACGTATAGAGACTGTGAATGGCATCATTGGGGCTGTGAATGACAGGCGCGTCGCCGACCCCATAGCTGCCGATGGTGATCGGGGCATCGACGGTGCCGGAATATTTCAGGTCGAGCTGATCGTTATAGACGGTGCCGGCCGCAAGCAGCACGCTATCGCCCGGCTGCAGCTTCAGGTTTTCCACTGCCCAGAACGACGCAAAAGGCGCGTCTGCACTGGTTCCGGCATTGGCGTTGGAGCCCGTCGCTGAATTCACATAATAGATTGTCATATCGCCTTGTTCTCGCATTGTCGCGCAACCGTCTGGCTCAGCTGCAACGAGTGGATCGGATGCGGTAGGGACTGAAGGCCATATCAACACGGCCTTCGATTGCCGTTACGGCGTCGACAGGGACTGGCCTGCCTTGCTCCGGAGAGGCGCCTTGCGGAGGCTGCGCCTGGGAGAATACAACCTTCGAGAAAATAATCTAGAGAACAGCGACTAAAAGGTGAATGAACGGTAACCTGCCGTGCTGTCACGGAGGTAGGGGCGAGGTTACCGCGTGGATCAGCCCTCATTCGAACCGCCGCCCTCGTCCTTCGAGGCCTTAGGGCACCTTGAGATCAGGTGCGAAGCGTCGAAGGACGAGGAACGGGCGATCAGCCCGCCACCTTACATCAGCTCAGCAAACCATCCAGATGGACGAAGACGGTCAGCGTATCCCCGTCGCTGTGATGCGAGGTCCCGTCATTGATCCCGTAGCTGAAGGATTCGCTGACGTGTCCGCCGTGGTCGGAGAGCTTCGTCTCATCAAGCGTATAGGCATAATTGCCCTCCCGGTCCACGTGGATGACGCCGTATTCACCGGTCAGCGTCAGACCGTGCTTGCCGACGCTTTGGTCACCGAAGCGGCGGAGCGCCAGGGTCCCGTTGTCCGAGCTGTCGTTTTTGAGGAGATTACCGTGATGGGCATCGCCGGTATCGGTGATGATCTTCAAATTGTCATGGACGGCGACGACCGCCGGATCCACGTTCGCATCCGTCATTGCGGCGGACCTGGCATCAGAACTCGCCAGCACCGTCTCGACACTGGTGACCGTATGGTTGTTGCTGACGGAAAAGGTGTGCGCGTCGGCGATGGCCGGCGATATGCTGGTCGCCTCTACGCCGCTCTCGATCGTATTGTTGTAAAAGGAGCCGGACGCTGGCCTGTCGACCTTCAGCGCCGCCTGCGTGAGGTCGTCGAAGACATTGTCATGGACTTGGATATTCGTGCGGATATAGCTGGCGCTGTCGGCGGGATCGGTAATGACCACGCCCCATGCGCCGTCATGGATGTGATTTCCCGATATATCATAATCCCGCGTGTTGCCCTGATCACCGAGACCGATGGCGAAGGACCAGTCGTAACCGTGAAATCCCGATATATCATTGTCGTGGATGGCGACGTTCTTGCCCGCTTGCGCGCTGATGCCGAAGCCGCCGCCGCTCAGAGTATTGTCCTCAACCACCGCGTTCACCGGTCTGATGAGCACGATGACGCCTTTGGGGCTATCTGCATGCGTCTGGTCGAGATGATTGCCCCGGATCACGATGTTGCTGCTGTCGTTCACCTGGACGGCATCGGCCGTGGCACCGTGGCTGTTCGTCACGGTATTGTTGAGAAGCTTGACGCCCTCGACTTTTTCGATCCAGAAGCCGTCGCCCTTCCCGGCCGAGATCTTGCTGTTCTCGATCGTGATGTCCCTGCTATTGCGGAAATTCACGGAACCTACTTCGCGCGACAATCCCGCCTTGTCGACTTCGACATGGCGAACCGTCCAGTTCGAAACGCTGCCGCCAGAGATGGCCGAACCACCGCTATTTGTTATTTTAAGGTTCTCGATAACAATGTTCGACGCATAAAGGCTATGAATGCCGTCACCGCCGCTATGGATGACGGGTGCCGCCCCCGTTCCGTAACTGCCGATTTTGATCGGCGCGCTCTCGCTGCCTGAATATTTGATATCAAACTGTTCGTTGAATACGCTCCCTTTGGCAAGGAGCACGCTGTCGCCTGGTTTCAGCGCTAAGGATTCCACTTTGGACAAAGTCGCAAAAGCCGAGTTCTGGTTCGTCCCAGCGTTGCGGTCGGAGCCAGTTGCTGAGTTCACATAGTAGATTGTCATATCGCCAATGTTGCCCTGTTCGTCGGATCGCTATGTCGCCACTGAGACCGGCCGGGATCGGCCAATCGCCTGCGGCGGGGGCAACCGTCCACGGCAAGAAGGCGAGAAGATGTTGGCAATGCGGCAGCGGACCGGTTTACGGGCTTTACTCCACAGGCAATGGCGCCGGCTATGATAAGGCGCTGAAAAGCTGCAACTAGAGTCGAGAAAACAGCGACTTGAAGGGGAATAAATTAAGGAACGGGGGCGGGAGATATCTCTCCTTCAGGCTGCACCGTAGTGATTCTGCTCTCGCTTACGCTCAAGCCAAAGCGCCACGCATGCCGATTAGCCCAATGGTGAGAACGCCCGAGGGGCCGTCTCGAATCAGGTGTGGGTGATCATCTCAGCGCCATTCCCCCCTCGCCTGCAAAGCCGAAGTCAGCGGCAGCCGGGCGGCGGCAATCGCCGGCAGGGCGCCGCCGAGGATGCCGATGGCAAGGCCCAGCAGGCCGGCGGTGAAGACCGCGTCCAGCGTGACGTCGAGCTGAAAGGCCATCCTGGTATTGTTGGCGCCCATCGTGCTTGCCTGCCAACCGTCGAAACCGAGCTTGGAGGCGAAGACACCGAGGCCGGCGCCGGCCACCGACAGGAGCACCGCCTCCACCCAGGTAGCGGCGAAGGCCGGCAGGCGGGCAAAGCCGAGGAGGCGTAGCGTCGCGATTTCGACGCTGCGGTCGGAAACCGAACTCATCATCGTATTCAAGGCGCCCGCCGCCGCACCAATCGCCATCAGTAGCGCGATCGGCCAGCCGAATAGGCGGATCAGGCTTTCGGTGCGCTCGGCCTGGCCGGCGTAAAGATCAGCCTCGGAAACCGCCACGAGCGGCATGCCGGGCAAAGCCGGCAGGCGGTCACGCAACGCCGCCAGTGCTCTTGCGGGATCGCCTCCGCCGTCGAGCCGCACACGCAGGCTCTGCACCTGCCCCTGTCGGTCGAAAGCCGATTGCACCGCCTCCAGATCCGCCCAGATCTCCGATTCAAAGGCGCTGCCGCCCGAAGTGAAATGCCCGATGATCCTCCAATCGAGTGCGCCCAGCCGGATCGTCTCGCCGACCGCGAACCCGGGAAAGGCGTCGGCGACGCGGGCGCCGACGACGATCTCGCGCGCTCCTGGCGAAAACAGCCGCCCCTGCGAAAGCCGCGCGCGTTCACGCAGACCCGGGCCTGCCGGATCCATGCCTCTAAGCGACAGCGTCTGCTCGACGCCTTCGCCTTGTCTCACATCGACGGGAACGACGGTTTCACGCGACAATGCCAGCCCGCCTGCGCCGTCGCGGGCGATCCCGGTGTCGGCGCTCATGGCCGCAAGACTGCGGGTCGCCTCGGCCGGCACCTCGGAACCAGTCTCCTGGTTGGTGCCGCCGCCGAGAATAACGGCGATATCAGGCGAGCCGGCGCTGGCGAGGACGGCCTCGAAGCCACGCGCCATCGCCAGGAAACCTGAGAGCACCGCCACGACAAGGGCGACCGATAGCACCATCGACAACGAGATCCACAGCCGTCGCGGCAGGCTGCCAAGGTTGACTCTGATCATAAGAAAGGTCTGCTTGAGCGTTGATGGCATTGGATTATCTCGTTCTGAAGGCGTTGGCGATGGGCAGGCGCACGGCGGTCACGGCAGGCAACAGCCCGGTCAGCAGGCCGAGCCCCGCTATGATGGCGAGAGATTTCGCAAGCACGCTCGCGCCGAAGACGAGGCCGAACTCCGGTCCGATGGAAAGCGTCGCAAGCTTGGCGAGAACAAGTCCGCCCGCGCCGCCGACAAGAAAAATAAACAACGTCTCGCCAAGAATGAGCGCGAGGATCCGCGGACTGGAAAAGCCGAGCACCTTCAAGACGCCGATCTCGAAACGCCGCTCCCTCACCGCAAAGAGCATAGTGTTGACCGCGATCATCAGGATGGTGACGAAGGCCGCACCCACGACGAGGCTGACGATCAGGCCGATGTCAGCGAATTGCCGGAGAAACGCTTCAAGAAACTGCTTTTCCGACTGCGTCCTCGTCTGCGCCGCCGAATTGGCGAATAGAGCATCGATCCGCGCCGCCAGCACACTTGGCGACACCCCCGGGCGCGGACGTACCACGAAGGCGTCAACCGTATCCTTGTTGCGCGCACGAGCGGCATTGAGGGCGTCGTAGCGGGCGAGCATGAAATAGGTATCGGTTCTGGCATCCGCACCCTCAAAAATACCGGCGATCGTGAAGCTCCAATTGCGGTTGCCGTCAGCCCTGGCAAGCTGCCCGGTAAAGCCGATGCGCTGGCCGATCGACCAGCCCTCGGCTTCCGCCAGTGCCCTCCCGACCAGCACCCGATCACCGGCCTCTTCCAATGCCGCGATCAGCTCCGGCGTCAGTTTGAGCTCGTCGCCGTTGGCCGCGGCGATCGCCTGTGGATCGACGGCGCTGACGGCAACCACATTCTTTTCGACCTCGACGAAGCCCCGCATGCGTGCGGTATAGGCAACCGCGGCGACATCGACGTCAGCCGCGATCCGGTTGAGGTAAGCAAGCGGCAGCGGCAGCCCGCGGCTGGACTTGTTGAAGACACCGAGCAGATTATCGCTGGCGCCGGCCGCGCCTTGGCTGCCGCTGACGAAGCTCGCCGTAAGCCCGTAGATCAGGAAGGCGATGCCGACTGAAAACATCAGCAAAATGGAGCGCAGCCGCTTGCGCCAGGCATTGCGCCGCATGAGCTGGAGGAACGTCATCGGCCCGCCCTTTCCTCGCTGACGAATTCGCCCTTGTTGAGACGCAGCGTGCGCCGGGCAAAGGAAGCGGCCTCGGGATCATGCGTGACCATGATGATGGTCTTCTGAAGCTCGCGATTGAGAAAACTCAGCATCTCCAGGATATCATCGGCGGATTTGCGATCCAGATCGCCGGTCGGCTCATCGCAGAGAATGAGGTCGGGATCGGTGACGATGGCGCGGGCAATGCCAACGCGCTGCTGCTGCCCGCCCGACATGCTCGACGGAAACTGCCGCTGCCGGCCCGCAAGCCCGACGAGATCCATGGCCGTATCGACGCGAGCCCGCCGCTCCTTGCGGCCGAGCGGCTTCAACAGTAGCGGCAACTCGATATTCTCCGCCGCATTCAGCATTGGCAGCAGATTGTAAAACTGGAAGACGATGCCCATGGCATGTGCCCGCCAGACCGCCCTTGCCCCTTCGCCCATCTGCTCGAGATGGCTGCGGCCGACCCTGATTTCGCCGGCATCCGGGCTGTCGATACCACCGAGCATGTTGAGCAATGTCGATTTCCCGGAACCAGACGGTCCCATGACCGCGACGAAATCGCCGCGCGGAATGGAGAGATCGAGTCCCGAAAAAATCGAAATCGTCTCCGCACCGATTCGGAAGGACTTCCTGACGCCAGCAAGGGCGATATAAGGTTCTGTGGTGTAGGTCATGGTTCTGCTCCTTTGTGGTTGACTGCTTATGGGCTCGAATGTTCGCGGCCGACCGATCAGCCCTCATCCTGAGGACCCCCGTGAGGAGCCTCGAAGGACGAGGACGGGTGATGAGCCTCCTCGCCCACCACCAGCCGGACGCGCGCCGCCATTGCAGGCCGCATGCCCGGTGGCGGCGAAGAGGGCGACAGGCGCAAGTTCACTGTGCCCTTTTCCTTGGAAATGACCGGCGCAACTTTCGCCACTTCGACCGCGAACGGTTTATCGGGGAAGCCGTCGAGCACCGCCTCGCCTTTGAGACCCGGTCGCAGCAGCGCCATATTGGCCTCGGCCACATCGGCATCGATGACCAGGCTTGCCGTATTGGTGATGGCAAGCAGGCTTTCGTTCTCCCGCACGCTATCTTCGCGCGACAGCACCGTGTCGCCGGCATGCGCATCAAGCCGCGTCACGGTGCCGGAAATCGGCGCCCGCACGGTGAGCGCCTCCATCTGCTCGCGCGCCCTGTCGATATCGAGCTTCGCCTTGTCGAGATTCTGTCTTGCCTGTGCCACGGCATTCCCGGCCGTAGCGAAGGCGGTGCGCGCTGCCTCCAGCGCCTCGGCCGACATGGCGTCACGCTGAACCAACCGCTCTGCACGATCCAGCGAAGACCGCGCCTGGACGAGCGCAATATTCCTCGCGTCCAGCGCCAGTTCCGCCATCCGCCCTGCTATATAAGCGCCCCGGAGGGCGAAGCGTGCGCCCGCATCATCAAGCCGCACGAGCACCTGGCCGGCCGCTACCCGATAGCCCGCCTCGACCTCGACGGCGACGATTCGCCCCTCATATTTGGAAAAAACGGTGGCGATGTCGGGCGCCACGACATAACCGGAGCCTGTGATCTCACGGCTTGGCGCGCCCGCACCCCGGTTCGGTGCGGCGGTGCCCGGAGTTGGCGTGGCTTCGTCAACCGCCGCATTCTCAGCCGCGACTGGCAACGCCGCCCCACCAGCCGATACACCTGCGTCATCATCCATAAATCTTGCAAGCGCGGTCTCGATCCGCTCCAGCGCATTCGGCCGATAAAGAAGACACGCCGCCAGCGACACTGCCCCCGCAAGGGCCAGCCTCGTCGGGAACCCCCGCCGCCGGACTCGGCGCTCCGGCGGCTCCGTCTCGAAGGCCGCGCGCTCGATCGACAGCGATCTGATCCTGGCGGCAAGGTTTCGTTCATGTTCCGATGTTGTGTTCATGCCGACAGAATGGCTGCCGGCGAAAAGACCGCGACCTCGAACATGTTTCAGGCATGCCTCGATCGTGATTGTGTACGCGGTGTCGGGAAAGAGAGGCGACGTGGCCGCCCTCGTTCTTCGAAGCCCCTATGGGGCACCAGGATGAGGTTGGAGAGAGGGCGGCGCTTGGCTTGCCAGAGGCAGAGCGTGGCTTACAACCTCAGCAACACAGCACACTGGTCCGCCTCTCCCCATGCGGCATAAAGACCAGCCCTCATCTTAAGATGCGTCGACCATAGGCCGGAACCTCGAAGGACGGGCATGTGGCTGAGTGCACACGTTGCGCGAATTATTGATAGCACACTGGTGGCCGGGTGGCTCCGCACCTCACCCCCTCTGCTGCCGCCAAGCCACCGGCGTCATATTGGTCACGCGCCTGAACTCCCGATTGAAGTTCGACTTCGTCTGGAAGCCAACCTCGAACATCACCTCGGTCACCGATTTTTTGGTGGCGGACAGCAGGCGGCAGGCCTCGCCGATCCTGTAGTCGTTGACATATTGCGAGACGTTCTTGTCCATCGCCCGGTTGATCGCCGCCGAGATCTGGCGGGTCGGGATGCCGGCCTTGCGGGCGAGCCGGTCCAGGTTGAGATTGGCGTCGCGATAGAGCTTCTTCGCTTCCATCAGCGCGTCGACCGCTGCAATCGTCTCCTTGTCTTCGCTGGCATCGGGCCTGGGCGCGGCCTCCGCCGGCTCGGAGGGGACAGAGCTGCGGCTGGCGGCCGCCGCTGCAATGCCGAGGATGACGAGGCCGACGAGATTTCCGGTGCTGATCAGCGCCAGTGCCCGCTCACCATGCGCCGAGGTCAAATCGAGAAAGACGAGAGTATCGACGGCGGCCGAGAGACACAGTGCGCCGGCCGCGAAGATGATGGCCCGATAGGCCGGCGCGGCGCCTTCGAAGGGCGCGAGCCGCAGCGCGTCCGCCCCCGGGCGCATCAAAAGCAGGATCGCCAGGGCATAACCGATGAAGACGAGCACCAGCGCCATGTCGATCGCGTCCCGCCAGAAGGCCACCAGCAGCAGGATGAGGATAGCGGGCACGGCATGCAGCCCGATCCGCGCCGCAAGCGGCCGCCGGCTCGTCCTCACCAGCCGGGAAACCCCGGCATAGGCAAGCGGCGGCACCATCGCCGCCATCACCGGCGCAACCAGCCCCACCGCCTGCACGCCATAACCCCAACGCAGGCCGGAAAGCACCGATTGCAGCGCCGAGAGCAGGATCAGCGCCAGGAAGGGCAGGTTCGGCGCCGCCTCCTCGTCGCGCCTGAGGACGGCGACGAACAGGATGAGCAGCAGGAGGGCAGCGACGAAGGGAAGAGGAATGAAGATCATGGGGCTCTAAGATCGGAATGGCGAACGGCGCCATCATCGCCGAGTCCGCCGCCCGGCGCGACCTCCATCATGTTTTTGGACACGTTTATCTGGGATTTTTTGGATTGGCGGCCGCGGGTTAGAGCGAGCCGTGAACGACGGAATCAGACTCGCCCCAGAAACTCAAGCACACGGGCAGTGAGGAGCGCGGTCGCAGCGGCGTCATATGACGGAAGCGAGTTGTCGGCGAAGTAGTGCTGGTCGCCGGGATAGAGAAAAAGCTCCGCGTCCGCGACCTTCGCCACGATCTCGCGGGCGGCATCGATATCGCCCTCGCCGACGAAAATCGGATCTTTGTCCATGCCGTGGATCTGGACCGGGACCTCGTCTGGCCAGGGTCCGAAGGCCCACTCGCCGCTGATCGGCAGGCAGGAATGGAAAAGCAGTGCCCCGCGGGCGCCGGGCCGCGTTTGTGCCAGTTTCTGCGCTGGCAGCACGCCAAATGAGAAGCCGGCATAGACCAGTTCGGGAGGCAGTTCGGCGGCGAGCCGGACACCGTGTTCCCTGATGGTGTCGAATCCGATCTCGCCGATATGGGCGAGCCCCTCCTCGATGCTATGGAACGTGCGTCCATCGAAAAGATCAGGCGTGTGGACGATGTGGCCCGCCGCCCTGATGGCGTCCGCGAAGGCACGCACTCCAGGGGTCAGCCCTTGTACGTGATGAAACAGCAAGATCTCAGCCATAAGGCGCCTCCCGTCGCGGTGTTTGGCCCGCTCGATGACAAGGTTCAAAGGAGTTCAGACTGGCCCGCGGCAGTTATCTCCGGCGTCGCGCTCGGCCCCGATGACGGTATTTAAGGGGCTGCGCCGAAAAAGGCGAGCCGCGTAAAGATCGTGTATTGCGATTCCGATACCATCAGTGCCACGAAGACCAGCACCAGCACCGGCGGCATCAGGATGGCGTAGACGAGCGCCAGCCGCTCCCAGGCCATATGCATGAAGACCGCAACGATCAGCCCGGCCTTCAGCATCATGAACAGAAGGATCAGCGTCCATCGGAGATAGCCCTGAATGCCGAAATAATCGACCAGGTAGGAAAAGGCGCTGAGAACGAAGAGCAGGCCCCAGACGAAGAGATAGAGCCGGATCGGATGCTGCTGTCCCGTGTGTGCTTGTGCATGCACCGTTTGGCTTTGGGCATGCGCCGTTGTCTCGCTCATGACGACCTCACCATAGATAGAGCCCTACCACAGATAAAAAAACGCGAAGATGAAGACCCAGACCAGGTCGACGAAATGCCAATAGAGGCCCATGATTTCGACTGCTTCATAGCGCCCTCGCCGGCTGGTGAAAAAACCACGCCGCTCTATGTCAAAATCGCCCCGCCACACCTTCCGGGCGATTATGAGCAGGAAGATCACGCCGATCGTGACATGGGTGCCGTGAAAGCCCGTGATCATGAAGAAGGTCGATCCGAATTGCGCCGCTCCCCATGGGTTCTCCCAAGGGCGCACGCCTTCGGTGATCAGTTTCGTCCATTCGAAAGCCTGCATGCCGACGAAGGTTGCGCCAAGAAGTGCCGTCAGCAGCATCAGTATCGCCGTCACGCGGCGGTTGCGGCGATAGCCGAAATTGACCGCCATCGCCATGGTGCCGCTGCTGGAGATCAGCACGAAGGTCATGATCGCGATCAGGATCAGCGGCACATCCTGGCCGCCGATATGAAGCGCGAAGACCTCGCTCGGATTGGGCCAGGCGACGGGCGTCGACATGCGGGCGGTCATATAGGCGATCAGGAAACAGCCGAAGACGAAGGTGTCACTAAGCAGAAAGATCCACATCATCGCCTTGCCCCAGGAGGCGGTCTTGAAGGCGCGCTGATCCGAGCTGAAATCGGCCGCGACGCCGCGCAGGCCCGCCGGCCTGAGGCCTTGCTCGCCATGTGTCTGGATAATCTGCATCATGTCCAAACCTCCTGGTTCGGCTCCTAATTGATCAATGTGCGGCAGAGATCGACGAAATCGTTGGCCCAGCCGGCAAAGAGCGCGAAGAGCGCGAGCCAGACGGCCAGCATGAAATGCGAATAGATGGCCGAGAGATCGACGCTGAGCCGCAGCCTCTCCGGCTGCACTTCGGCTGAACATGCCCTGACCGTCGTGTGGGCGAGCACGGCAAGGCCGCCGAGAATATGCAGGCCGTGCAGGCCGGTCAGCATATAGAAGAAGCTATTGGCGGGATTGTCGGCCAGCACGTAGCCGGTCGCCGTCAGCTCCCGCCATGCCTGGATCTGCCCGGCGAGAAAGAAGACGGCAAGCGCAAATGCGGCGACGAGCGCCGGCCGCAGGCTTTCCATGCGGCCATGCTGCGCTTCGCGTTTGGCCCATTGCAGCGCCGCGCTGCTCAGCGCAAGGGCTGCGGTATTTACCCAGAGCAGGCGCGGAACCGGCATCCCCCACCAGTCGGCCGAGGCCGCACGCATGAAATAGGCGCTGACGGCAAGGCTGAAGAGCGCGCCGACGACGCCCAGGAACACGAAGAGGCCGATCTTGACTGCCGGTACCGGCGACCGTTCGGCGCCGTCATGCGCCGGCAGCTCCACCGACCCGGTTTCGAGCCAGGGCTTCGAGGCCAACCTCTGGCCGGAGAGCCACCAGATGATGATGGCGGCGACAGCGGCGAGGAAGATCAGCATGACGTTCATGCCGGAATCTCCCGCGTGGCGCCGCCCGTTGCAGGCACGTTCTGCGGAATGAAATCCTCGGCCGCGCCAGGCACGCTGTAATCATAGGCCCAACGGTAGACGACGGGCAGGTCTCTGCCCCAATTGCCGTGCGCGGGCGGCGTCTCAGGCGTCTGCCATTCGAGCGTCGTCGCCCGCCATGGATTGCCGCCCGCCTCCCTGCCCCGGAAAAGGCTCCAGGCGAGATTGAACAGGAAGACCATCTGTCCGGCGCCGACGACGAGCGCCATGACGGTGATGAAGATATTCAGCGTATGGGCCGAAGGTGGAACGAAGGCCGTTTCTCCCATCTCGAAATAACGGCGCGGCACGCCGAGCAGGCCGAGATAATGCATCGGAAAGAAGATCGCATAGGTGCCGAGGAAGGTGATCCAGAAGTGGATGTGGCCGAGTGTCTCGTCCAGCATGCGTCCCGTCACCTTCGGATACCAGTGATAGATCGCCCCGAAAATGACGAGGATAGGCGCGACCCCCATGACCATGTGGAAATGGGCAACGACGAACATGGTATCGGACAGCGGCACGTCGACGACGACGTTGCCCAGGAAGAGGCCGGTGAGCCCGCCATTGACGAAGGTGACGATGAAGGCCAGTGCGAAGAGCATCGGCAGCGTCAGGTGGATATCGCCGCGCCAGAGCGTCAGCACCCAGTTGTAGACCTTGATCGCCGTCGGGATGGCGATGATCAGCGTCGTGGTGGCGAAGAAGAAGCCGAAGGCCGGGTGCATGCCGCTGACATACATGTGATGCGCCCAGACGACGAAGCTCAAGCCCCCGATGATGACGATCGCCCAGACCATCATGCGGTAGCCGAAGATGTTCTTGCGCGCATGCGTGCTGATGAGATCCGAAACGATGCCGAAGGCCGGAAGTGCGACGATATAGACCTCTGGATGCCCGAAGAACCAGAAGAGGTGCTGGAACAGGATCGGGCTGCCGCCGCCATGTTTCAGCTGCTCGCCCATTTCGACGATGGCGGGCATGAAGAAGCTGGTGCCGAGAAGGCGATCGAACAGCATCATGACGCAGGCGACGAAGAGCGCGGGAAAGGCAAGCAGCGCCATCACCGTCGCGGTGAATATGCCCCAGACGGTGAGCGGCATCCGCATCAGCGTCATGCCTCGTGCGCGGCCCTGCAGCACGGTCACCACATAGTTCAGGCCGCCCATGGTGAAACCGATGATAAAGACGATCAGCGAGATGAGCATGAGCAGGATGCCCCAGTCCTTACCGCCCGGCGTGCCCGATAGAACGGATTGCGGCGGATAGAGCGTCCAGCCCGCGCCTGTCGGGCCGCCGGGGGCGAAAAAGCCGGCGGCCAGGATCAGCACCGCGATGAGATAGATCCAGTAGCTCAGCATGTTCGCGTAAGGAAACACCATGTCGCGCGCGCCGACCATCAGCGGGATGAGGTAGTTGCCGAAGCCGCCGAGAAAGAGCGCGGTGAGCAGATAGATCACCATGATCATGCCGTGCATGGTGATGAACTGGTAATAGTGATCGGCATCGATGAAGGCGAAATAGCCGGGAAAGGCGAGCTGGATCCGCATTAGCCAGGAGAGCACCAGTGCCACCAGGCCGATCGAGATGGCAGTCAGCGAATATTGCACGGCAATGATCTTGGCATCCTGGCTGAACACATATTTCGTCCACCAGCTGTGCGGATGATAAAGCTCGACATCCTCGACTTCCGCGGGCGGGATGACACCTGCGCTGCCGGACGGAATCTCGACCATGATATCTCCTCCTATACCCGGCTGGTTGATCAAACCGGCCGTCGTCCCGGTTCAGTTCGCCGGCGGCGGCTCTCCCGATGACGCCGTAAGCTGGGTGAATGTCTGCTGCTGCCCCAGCCAGGTCTGATAGTCTGCCTCGCTGTCGACGATGACGGTGCCGCGCATCTGTGGATGACCGACGCCGCAGAGTTCAGCGCAGAGAATCTCGAACGTGCCTGTGCGCGTCGGTGTCAGCCAGAAATAGGTGACCATACCGGGGATCATGTCCATCTTCGCGCGGAATTCCGGCACGTAGAAATCATGAAGCACATCGACGGAGCGCAGCAGGATATGCACCGGCTTACCGATCGGCAGATGAAGCTCGCCGCCTTCGACGATGATGTCGTCGAGGCCGTTCGCATCGTTCTTGTCGAGGCCGAGCGGATTGTCGGAAGTGACGTCACGCGTCTCGGCACGGCCGAGCTTTCCGTCCGCGCCCGGCAGGCGGAAGCTCCACAGCCACTGCTGGCTGACGACTTCGACCGATGCGGCATCGGCAGGCACTGTGATGAACTGGTTCCAGACGATCAGGCCGGGCGCCAGCATTGCCGCAACGCCAACCGCCGTTCCCGAGGCCAGAACCAATTCCAGCTTGCGATTTTCGGGCTCATAATGCGCCCGGTTGCCCGGTCTGTGGTGGAAGCGGAAGACGCAATAGGCCATGAAGGAAATCACCGCCACGAAGACGATGCCGGTGATCCAGAAGGTGATGACGAGCGTGTTGTCGATATAACTCCAGTTGGACGCAATCGGCGTCCACCACCACGGGCTCAGCACATGGAACAGCACGGAGCCAACAACAACCAGGACGAGAACCAGTACAACAGCCATTTCCGCCCCTCCTGGGCCGACCGACCGTGAAACCGCACTCCACAAATGTCGAGTTTATTATCGCACAAATAGAAAATGTCGGCAATTACGGCGATTTAGGCATGCGCCGCCGCCGGCAACCCGTCATTTGGAAGTATTCCCCATCATTGGGAATATTGTTTGAGATAGGCGATAAGATTGGTGATCTCCTGGTCATCCTTCACCCCTGCAAAGGCCATTTTGGTGCCCTTCACCTTGGCTTTCGGATTGTGCAGATAGTCACGCAACGTAGTCTCGTCCCAGACGAGACCACCTTCGCCGGCCGCCTTCATTCCCGCAGAATAAGCAAAATCAGGATGCGTTCCGGCCTTTCGGCCGAACAGCTTGTTCAGTGACGGACCCACCTTGTTCGTATCGGACTCGACGATATGACAGGTCGCGCATTTTTTGAAAACGGTGGCGCCGGCCGTCGCGTCCCCCTCCTGCGCTCCAGCGTTGGGAGGGGAAAGGGCAATGACGGATGCGGCGATCAGCAGAATAACACGGTAATCCACGGCAAACCTCATCCTCCTCAAGGTCGCCAGCCACTCTCACCCTCGGCCATCATTCGCGCGGGGGTGGTGGTTGCTAGGGGTTAAAGTTAGTCCATCGCGGATGCAAGTCAATCGCTTCCACGATTGCTGGCACTTGGGCACAATCCGATACCCTGTGGCCCGACGCGAATGCCGGTCCAAAATCCGGTCAGCACGCGATGATCTGCTGGAGAATGGCGCCGCGCCATCCGACTTATGCTCGGATCGAAAGCGCCTCTTGTACGGCCAATTCGGCCATGGCAAGCGCCGCCTCTCGGGTCTTGGCGGCAGCGATGAAGCGGCCGTTATGGCAGAAGCTCGCTCCCTCGATGCCGCAGACCGCCTCCAGCTCACCATTGGTAAGGCCGGCCCAGCTTGCCGGCAGATCGGCCCGGAGCTCGAACCCGTCGTCGGCGCGGCGAATGCCGGTCACGCACCAATCCTTTTCGCGCGGGTGGACGACGAACAGCAGCTGGTCGGCGCCGGCCTTGACGATGGCTGGGCGGAAGGGCATCCCTCTCGGCAATTCCAGAATGCGCCCCTGCGCCGAAGCCCCGATCGCCCGATACACGATCGCCTCGGCCCGCAGTTTTGCGGCCCTCTGGGCGATCCCGGCATCGATGAAACGGCGTGCAATGGCCAGCGCCGCATGGAAGGCACGATCGTCAGCCTCAGGTTCCACCTCATCGAACACCGGTTTCAGGGTCTCGAGCAGCGCCGGCAGCGTCAGGCCCGCCAAAGGACCCGAAGGGCTGAGCGCGCCATTGTCGGTCAGGTCGATCGGCAGCACGAAACCAATGTCGAAAGCGGCGTGGAGGGCTTCGACATAATGATCGGGAAGACCGGAGGCTGCGAGATATTCGCGGCCATAATGCTTCCAGATCAGGCCGAACGAGCTGTAGGGCTGGCCATCGTCGCGCAGCGGCGCGCCGCGCTGATGATGATCGAATATGCCCGCGGCAGGATCATAGGCTCCGCCGACATCATAGATGATCCGGTCCGGGGCTGGCGTAATCCATTCCGGCGCCCGGCTGCGGATCAGACGCGCCTGCGGGAAAAGCCGCGTCAGGATGACGCTCGACAGCAGTTCGTCGGCATGGAAACCACCGGAATGGGTAACGAGGAAATCGGGGCTCATGGAAGCTATGCGCCTTGTGGTTTGGCGGAGGATCCGCTTGCGGGTCTGAACGAGATAGCCGTTGGCGGCCGCTATCTCAACCCGCCTTCGCACATTCTGCGCAGCGTCGGAAGGCCACCGGGCAGCTTTGAAACGACATGCGTGAAGGCAAAGGCCTAAGGCAGCGCCGGTCCCGGCTGTGCTGCAACAAGCGCGCGGCCGGCCGCTGCACCGGCATGCAGGCAGATCAGTCCGATCACAGCGAGAGAATTGATCAAAAGAACCTCGGCGACGACCGCTGCCGAAAACGCGCCATCGCCGGCCGGAAGCACTACCGTCGCGGCAAAGAGCACAGCTTCATACGCGACGAACCCGGCGATAAAGGCGCCGGCCATGGTGGCGGCAGGGCCGGCCTTGAGGCGAAGCACGCCGAGTGATGCCGCGAGCGATGCAAATGCGGCGATACCGATCGTCAGCCCCCAAGCAAAACTGTCGAAGGTCTGGGGATAGCCGAGTATGAGATATCCGACCGTCTGGTTGGCAAGCCAGGCGAGCAGCACCGCCATTATCGCCATCTTCCGGGGAAGAACGACAGCCGAGACTGTCGCCAGGGCAACGAAAGGCGTGACGCAGGCGAAAAGCAGGCTGAGAGCGACACTGACGCCGGCAATGACCGTGACCCAGGCGACGGCGAAACCGGCAGCTGCCGGGCGCAAAGGAAGCTGATTTCGTTCGAGCATTTCGAAACTCCGTTCGACCAGGCGCATACATTCTGGGAAATCATAGGCCAGTCCGGGAAAAAGGCCAGCGAGTTCATGACGGCAGTCGGCACCTCGCCGCCTCCATCATAGGGCATCCAGCGGGATCTTCAGATACCGGCGGCCATTCTCCTCTGGTTCCGGCAGCCGACCGCCGCGAATGTTGACCTGCAGCGCATGCAGCATCAGCTTCGGCTTGGGCAGCGTACGGTCGCGCACCTGACGCAGCGCCACGAAACCGGCCTCGTCCATGCCTGCAATATGCGGATTGGCGCGCTTTTGGGCTGCGACCGTGCTTTCCCAGCGCGGGTGACGACCGCCCGGCTGGTAATCATGGCCGGAAAAGAGGCGGGTCTCCTCCGGCAGCGACAGGATCGCCTGGATCGAGTGCCAGAGAGCGGCCGCACTGCCGCCCGGAAAATCCGCGCGCGCAGTCCCTGAATCCGGCGTGAACATCGTATCGTGCACAAAGGCGGCGTCGCCGATCACATAGGTCACCGATGCCAGCGTATGGCCGGGCGAAAACATCACGCGGGCCGTAAGGCCGCCGATTTCAAACGTGTCGCCATCGGCAAACAGCCGGTCCCACTGCGAGCCGTTGGTCGCTAGCGCCGGCCAGTTATAGATCTCTTTCCAAAGCCTCTGCACATCGGTGATATGGACGCCGATCGCCGTCTGCGCGCCGGTCTTTTCCTTGAGATAATGGGCGGCGGAGAAGTGATCGGCATGCGGATGTGTGTCGAGTATCCACTCGACCGTCATCCCCTCGCTCTCGATATAGGCAAGGATGGCGTCGGCGCTCACCGTTCCCGTCGCGCCCGACATCTCGTCGAAGTCGAATACCGGATCGATGATCGCACAGCGTTTCGTCACCCGATCTGACGCGACATATTGCACGCTGCAGGTGCGGGGCTCGAAAAAGGCCTTCACCTGAAGCCGCTGGCTTGCCGCTTTTTCGAGCCAGCGGCGCGCGCCGGCAAGATCGAAACCGAGGCCTTCGCCGAAGGTCTGGACGTCCTCCGGCTTCATCCGCCCGTCGAGCACCTCGCCCAGCACATAGAGTGTCAATGCCCGCGTGCCGCTCTTGCAATGAGCGAAGACCGGTCCCTTCGCCTCAGTCATCGCCGCTTGAAAGGCGCGGATATCGCCCTCGGTAATCTCTTTGCCGTTCACCGGCACGAAACTGTAGGAAAGCCCGGCGGCGGCAGCGGAAATCTTTTCTGCTGCATTGCCTGGCTGGCCCGGCTCCTCGCCATCGGGTCTGGCGTTGATAATGGCGGCGAACCCCTCCTTGGCGAAATCGACAAAACCGGCTGGATCGGGCTGCCCCGCCACCGATATCCGCTCATTGACCCTCACGGGCATCATCGAAGCCTCCGCGCCGCCCTGACCACGCAGTATCGCACGTATAACCGTACAATCTCACAAGTATATTGCCGAGCGCAAGAATAGAGGCGCCTGTTCTCGCGCTCGCCCAGCTGGTCAAAACGACAGCGTCGCCGCCCCTTGCTTGATCTCCGCATGCATGGCGCTGGCGCCGACGATGACGACGCCGTCGAGGAGATCGTCCTGCGCGTAACCGCGCGAGGTGACGCAGGGGATGAGGCCGCGGCATTCGAAGAGACGGCTTCGATGCGGGCTTTGAACTATCCGCCTCATATCACCCTCGCCGTTTATCAGGAGATTGCAGTCGACCGAATGGCCGAGGCAGCCGAGCGTGTTTTCCGCATCCACCCTGCCGTTACGTTAAGTTTTTCAGAGATTAGTTACTTCGAAAACGAATTCCTCGTCTTATGGGCGCGGCCGAACGACGACGAACTGCTCATCCGGCTACATGCGGCCCTTCACTAGGAGGTCGATCCATTCCACTGTCGCGAGCACTATCGGCCCGGCAACTGGGTGCCGCATTGCACGATCGCCACCAAAATCCCGAAGGCAAAATCGCAGCCAGCGATCAACTGGGCAAATCGGAACCGGGTGCAATTGTCGGTGCCCTTCGATGCCGCGGACTGTGTGCGATTTCCGCCCGTGCAGGTCTTGAGCGAAGTTAGGCTGGCGTCGCGATGATCGCAGACATCGCCTGCCTGCCAGCAAAAAACCCCGCCAATCATTGACGGGGTTGCTCATGCTGAAAATCGGTCGGCATTAAGTCCTGGGAGGAATCAATGATTGCCTTCTGCCAATCGAAGCTGGCGCGAGCCTTGCGTGACAAGCGCGGCTGTGTGAAGTCAATCCTGACCCTGCAGGCGATCCATAACCTGGAGCAAGAGATCGGCGCATACCTTCGTCGGTTCGTCCTCGGCGCATTTCAGGTCGATCCGTGTATTTCCATCCTCGATCTGAAAACGGGCTGCCTTGGACGGCGGCGGCAGGCGATGACCGTGGTAACCACGGAAGCCCATGTCGCCTCTCGAACCATGCCACCGGTAGTCGGGGCGGTCTCGGGACTGCTCATCCGGCCCGCGACGCATCACCCTCTCATCATCAGGCGCAGGCGGGGGTGGCGATGCGGGCTCGTTCGCTGCGGGTGGCTCGCTGGCGGGTGGTGGGGCGGGCGGTTGTTGGGCAAACGCGGCGGCGGCCGACGCTGCAAGGGCAAGACCGGATAGTAAGAGTCTTTGCATGGTATGTTCCTTTCAGAGAAGACGCATGCCTGTAAACACCGCGGCGCGGCTTTAGTTCACGCCCCGTTGGCGCTTGTAATCGAAATCAGCAGCGCGGCCGGGACGTTTCACCTGCGAACACGCCCGGCTGCGAGAGGAAGCGTCATGCGCTTGCCCGCCGCTTCGGATTTGCCGATGCAGAGCTGCCGAGAACTTCGTGTCGCTCAAGTCGACACGGCTTCTTTCGCCTCGCCTCTGCCTTGTTGGGCGACTATGCTCAACGCCGATTCGCTGTCCGCGACGAGGGCGTGCGGAAACGAGATACCAAAGGAGAAGACGATGACGGACGCCAAGAGCGGCATTACCGGGCTGCGGCCGCAAATCACCGTGGTTGGCGTCGGCGGCGGCGGTGGCAATGCGATCAACAATATGATCGCGGAAAAGCTGGCGGGCGTCGAATTCGTCGCCGCAAACACCGATGCCCAGGTTCTCGCCACATCCAAGGCATCGCGCCGCATTCAGCTCGGCGCGAATGTGACGGAGGGCCTCGGCGCCGGTTCCCTGCCGGAAATCGGACATGCGGCGGCAGAAGAGTCGCTCGACGAGATCATGGATCACCTGGCAGGATCGCACATGTGTTTCGTCACCGCCGGCATGGGCGGAGGAACGGGCACTGGCGCAGCCCCGGTCATCGCGCGCGCCGCACGTGCGGCCGGCATCCTGACCGTTGGTGTCGTCACCAAGCCGTTTACCTTCGAGGGCAATCGCCGCATGCGGACGGCGGAAGCTGGCATCGAGGCGCTTCGTCAGGCGGCCGATACCGTGATCGTCATTCCCAATCAAAACCTCTTCCGCATCGCCGATGCGAAAACTACCTTCGCCGATGCCTTCATGACGGCCGACCGCGTGCTCTTTGCCGGCGTCGGCTGCATCACCGATCTCATCGTCAAGGAAGGTCTGATCAACCTCGATTTCGCCGACGTGAAGTCGGTCATGCAGGGCATGGGCCGTGCGATGATGGGCACCGGCGAAGCCGCCGGCGAAAGCCGGGCAATGAAGGCGGCGGAAGCGGCAATCGCCAACCCGCTTCTGGACGATATCTCGATGAAGGGCGCCAAGGGCGTGCTGATCTCGATCTCCGGCGGCTCGGATATGACCCTGTTCGAGGTGGATGAAGCGGCAAGCCGCATTCGCGACGAAGTGCAGGACGATGCCGATATCGTCGTCGGCGCGATTTTCGACCGCAGCCTCGACGGCAAATTCCGCGTCTCGGTGGTGGCGACTGGCCTGGAAGGAAACTCTCTGTCCGCGTCCCCTTCTCATGCGCCGGCCGAGCCCATTCAGACGCGCACGCTGCAGTAAGCGGTGACAGATATACCGGCCGGATTGTCAGACATCGGCCGGATAAACATCACTCCCCAAACGCAAGAATAATGCGGCGGCGCATGCTTCGAGGCTCCGCCCTTCAGGCTGCGCGCCTCAGCATGAGGGTGGTCGGGAATGCCGCATCGAAGCTCATCAGAGCCTCCGCAGAGATCGACGGAGAAAATTTGAAAAACCTATTTATATTCGCCGCATTATCCCTGATGACGGGTCTCCTTTCGAACTGCACGACAAGCTCGGAGGGCTTCCGACAGCAGTCCCTATCTTTCCCAGTGCGTAGCGGCGTCAGAACCCTGGTGGCCAAGAACTGGCATATCGACGACGACTGCCGCCATATTGACTATCCCGCCATGGATGTTGTCGAAAAACCCAAACACGGGCGCCTTGAAATCGTCCACGAACCCCTCTTCCCCAAGCTCGAGGGAAAAACCTCAAAGTGCCAGACGGTCAAGGTCAACGGCATCGTCGGGTATTATACCGCTAAAAAGGGCTACACCGGTAGCGACCGGCTCGTCATCCGCTCCCCACATGAAGAGAAGAAGACCGAAGAAAGTGTGCTGAGCGTGAAGGTAGTCAACTGAAGGGATCTGCCGCCAGCGCCGGCTGCCTCACCCGACCAATGCCCTGATCTTCGCAACATCCTGCGCCGTCGCCGGATTGTACACCACCATGCTGAGATCCGGCCGGCCATCCACCTGAAACGCCGAATATTCGAAGGAGAGCAGCCCGAGCACTGGGTGCTTGATGTGTTTGGCGCCCTCGCCGTGGGTGCGTACATCGTGGTCGCGCCACATGGCCCGGAATTCCGGGCTCTTGCGACAGAGCTCGTCGACGAGCGGCTCCACCTCGGCGGCAGCACCGGCGCGCGCCGCATCCACCCGAAAAGCGGCGACGACGAAGCGGGCGACACTTTCCCAGTCATATTGGGCCGCGCGCACCCGCGGATCGAGGAAGATGAAGCGCAGCACGTTGCGCTCTTCCGGCGCCAGCGCGCCATAATCGGTAAGCAGCACGGTCGCCGCGCGGTTCCAGGCGACGACATCCCAGATCGCGGTGCGGATCAGCGCTGGGCACGGGTCGAGCGCGTCGAGCACGCCCTGCAGCCGCGGCGTGACACCCTCTTGCCTGCGGTAGCGCACTTCTGGCGGGCGGCCGAGGCCGATCAGGAAGAGGTGCTCGCGCTCGACATCGGTTAGCATCAGCGCCCGTGAGATCCGGTCAAGCACGTCGGCGGACGGCGCGCCGCCGCGGCCCTGCTCCAACCAAGTGTACCAGGTCGGACTGATATTGGCGCGGCTCGCCACCTCCTCGCGGCGCAGGCCGGGCGTGCGGCGGCGCTCGCCGGCAAAGCCGAGGGCGGCGGGATCGAGCCTGGCGCGGCGATCTTTGAGGTAAGCGCCCAGCCGATTTTCGGAGCTGATGAATTCGTTCATCCAGTTAGCTCTTATACCATGATAATATCACTACTTTACCATGATAGCAGCCTACTCGATATCTGTCCCGTCACATCGGGAGATATCGACATGCGTGTATTCGTCACTGGAGCGACCGGCTGGGTCGGCTCGGCCGTCGTCAGCGAATTGATCGGCGCCGGCCACCACGTGCTTGGACTTGCCCGTTCGGACAAGGGGGCGGCGGAACTGGCAGCCGCCGGCGCCGACGTTCAGCGCGGCATGCTGGAGGATCTGGAAGGCCTCAGACGCGGCGCAGCCGAGGCCGACGGTGTCATCCACACCGGCTTCAACCACGATTTCTCCAAATTCGCTGAAAACTGCGCCGTCGACCGGCGCGCCATCGAGGCGCTCGGCGAAGCCCTCAGCGGCTCGGAGCGCCCGCTGCTCGTCACCGCCGGCCTCGGACATGCGCCGGGCCGCATCGGCACCGAGAAGGACCCGCCGATGCCGACGACGCAGACCTATCCCCGCGCCTCCGAAATCACCGCAGTATCGCTTGTCGCCCGGGGCGTGCGCGCCTCCACCGTCCGGCTGCCGCCGTCGGTACATGGTCACGGCGATCACGGCTTCGTGCCGATTCTCATAGAGACGGCCCGGCAGACGGGCGTCTCCGCCTACATAGGCGATGGGGGCAACCGCTGGCCAGCCGTCCACCGGCGCGATGCCGCCCGGGTCTACCGCCTGGCGCTGGAACGCGGCGCCGTGGGGGGCCCCTTTCTGGCAGTAGCAGAAGAGGGCATACCATTCCGGGAGATTGCCGAACTCATCGGCCGCCACCTCGGCGTGCCGGCCGTCTCGCTATCACGGGAAGAGGCGGCGGAGCATTTCGGCTGGTTCGCAATGTTCGCCGGCTTCGACGTGCCGACCTCCAGCGCTCACACCCGCGCCCTCCTCGGCTGGCAGCCGAGGGAGCCTGGCCTGCTTGCGGATATCGACCACCCGGCCTATTTCGGCAGGTAGCTTCAACCTGAGGGGGAGATACCGCGCCAACTGCCCACGAGAGCCATCCTGAGGTGACCCGGGTGCGCTGACAGAGAATGGATGCAAGAAACGATGTTGGAGCGCGTACTTCGAGGCTCCGGCCTTCGGCCTACGCACCTCAGGATAACGAGCATTGGGAACGCCGCGTCGGTAGGAGGCGCTGGGGGATGCACGTCAGGTGAGAGAGTGCGCCGCCCAAGAGAGCCTCATCCTGAGACGCCCCGCAGGGTTTCGAAGGACGAGGCGGGCGCACCACCATCTCAGCGCATCCGCCCCTCGTTCATGTCGGTGGGATCGTAATTGATGTCCCAGTCCTTCTCGGGCTTCTTCTTGCCGGGCGGGCGCTTATTCACCGTGGCGTCCTCGGAGCCGGTGATTACGGTCGGCTTGGCGCTCACCACACCGCTGGCTTTGCGGTCGGCCCGGGATTTGGCGAACTGGCCGGCTGCGTCTTTTTCGGGATTGGCCATGTCATTCGCCTTTCTGCTTCATCGCGTCGGAAATGTCGTTCATTTCCGGATCGCGATTGTTTTCGCCATTGGCGTCGCGATTTTTGTCCGGATCGTCCTTGGCTTTGAGATAGCCGCGCGGTCTATTGCCCTTCGGCCCTTCCCAGCGGGGGGACTGGTCGGTCGTGCCGGGGGCGCCGTCCTTGGGGGTCGTCATGCCCATCGTCGTTTCTCCTTGGTTGAGTAGGGAAAACCGGAAAGATCGCGAGGTGTTCCGGCAGCACCGTCCAGTTCTTCGTCGCCGCATTGGCCGGTCGGGTGAAGATCATAAAGATGACGATGTTGACCACGATCAGCACGGCGGCAGAGATCGACAGCGTCATGGCCGGTCCATCGGCTCTGAGGGCCGCGGCATTGCCGATATTCGCGAGAAAAGCGAGCGGCAGCATGAGGCCGACGATCCACCATCCGGCACAGGCCCGCTGAGCGACATAATAATCCGCCTTCCCCATCCCGATCTTGTTTGGGAGCGAGAGAAGGTGGGCGGCAGGCGCCAATGATGACGGCAAGGAATCTCATGTCTGAGGAACCAGCGGCCGGACGAAGGGTTCCCGGAAAATATGGAACTGTGTCGGCCCCCATCGGTTGGTGAAAGGTCGTGAACCTCGAAAAAGGAGCCGAACATGAGCAAGACCAACGTTCGTGAACTTCAGAAACGCGCCGAACAGCAAGTCAAGAACACCAGCGCCGGCGGCCACCTCGGCGGCACCTATTTCGGCCAGCAACCAGACGGAAAAACAGCGTCGGACACCACCAACGACAGCGCCAAGGCAAGGCCGAACGATGGGAGCAATTGAGACGGGGCGCCTTTCCTTCGCGTTTGCAGTGGGCGCGGCGACCCGGCCTATGAGGCGGCCGCAACCGCGCGGCGCGTCTTCTGGCAGACCCGCGGCGGCATGCGGGAGGGCTTCGCTGCCGAACGCGAAACGGCCAACGTCCATAACCAGACGAAATGGTTCGGTCCGCACCGCCGCGTCCTCGCCGTCGATGCGCCGGAAAAGCTCATCCTCGCTACCGACGGCCTCTCCACTCCCTGGGCGGGCATTTCCGAGCCTGAGAATGGTGTCGAATGCGAGCTCTTCATGGAATTCGATCCTGCGACGCTGAATTGAACCGGAACGGCAAACTGGGCAAATCTCCTGATCAGTCTCGGCGATCTCGTCGCCGACGGCCACCGCGTTGCCCGGGACGTCGAAAAGCACGGCGCCATCCTCTTCTGCCGGCTGACGGAGGATTACGCGCCGCTGACCCGCATCATCCTGAGCTGCGACACCAGCCGCATCGACGGCTTGCCCTTCGGCTCCGTGCCGCTGATCCGCGCGACGCCGGTCGCCGAAGCTGAGATCGAAGGCCGCAACCCCGACGAGGACTGGGGAGCGACGGCGGCGCGCCAAGCGCTGGCGAAGCGCGGGATCAGGCTTTAGGTGTGGAGCCTCAACAGGTTGTCCTGAGTAAGAGCGAGTCTGCTGATTGGTGGTTTTGAATTTAGGCTTCCGTGAGGCCTGTGCCAATTGTAGCGATGGAGCCATCTCGGCAGTTCGGCGGCGCGCATGTCCGAGTTGGGATAGGCGACGGCGTAGGCCCACTCTCTGAGGGCGGTCTGGATGAAGCGTTCGGCCTTTCCGTTGGTTTTAGGCGTGTATGGTCTGGTGCGGACGTGCCTGAGGCCGTTGTCGCAACAGGCTTGGGCGAATGGCTTTGATGTGTAGCAGGGACCATTGTCGGTCATGACGCGCTCGACCGCGATGCCGAGGCTGGCATAATAGGCCAATGCCGCCTTCAGGAAAGCCACGGCGCGCTCTTTCGTCTCGTCCGGCAATATCTGCGAGAAAGCGATGCGAGAGGCATCGTCGATGGCCACATGAACGCATTCCCAACCGGCGCCCCAACCCTTGCCCCTGCGCGAACTCTGCCGAGTGCGATCGCCGGTGATGCGGTGGCCGACCTCATGAAACCGGCCAAGCTTCTTGATGTCGATATGAATCATCTCGCCGGGAGCCTGACGTTCGTAACGACGCACAGGCTCGGCCGGCTCGATATCCTTGAGGCGGGAGAGGCCTGCGCGCTTGAGAACCCGGCTCACCGTCGCTGCAGATACACCGGTTTCGATCGCGATGTGCTTGCCGGTCAGGCGCTGGCGAAGCGTAATGATGCGCTCCGCCAGCGCCTGACCGGTCTGCCGGGGCATGGTATGAGGTCGGGAGGAACGATCGAGCATCGCCTCTCGACCACCGGCCTTGAAACGCTCGACCCAGCGGACGACGATCTTGGCCGAGACACCATAAGCCTGTGCTGCCTGAGCCTGGCTCAGATGCCCCTCGATAACAGCAAGCGCCATTTCTTCCCGGCGCAATGGCGTCAGTCGGGCATTCTTATGAATGTTCATTCGCGGCGATCCTTCCGACTCGAGGTCTGGTAGCTCCAGTCTCCTCGATCCACTTCGAATGGACAACCTCCCGAAAGCTCACATTAGAGCCGATCATTTCATCGACATGTCATGAAACTTCTCGCTCCGGATCGGCTTTCTACAAGGAAGCCAAACAAGGAGCTCCAAATGTCCGGCAAAGCCAAAAATAATGGTAAGACCGCCATCGTTTCAGTTCAGAACCCGTTAGCAGGCGAACAAGCCGCCACTGCGTCCGTGCTCGAAGACATGCAGAAAGCAAGCCTGGAGACCCGTCAGCCGGAGCCGCGGGTGGCGTTGTTCTCCTGGGAGATCGATCCGCCGGAACTGGCCAAACTGATCTCCGAGGTGGTGACCCTGCCGATGGTCCTGTGGTCGACGGGTATATCCCTGACCTATTCCCTCTGGCTGTCTTCGCTGCTTCCCGCACGCGAGACGATCGGCTCAATCAAGCAAAGCGCGGATTACGGTTAGCAACTTCGGCCGATTGCGGCCGACCACCCCCACAGTCTCTGCAACTTCCACCTTCCGCCCCCGCTCCATAGAATATTTGCGGAATGACGGGCGGAGAGGCGGCAAGCGGCGGCGCGGCTCTTCAAGTCTCGAGCAGCAATTGCATTATTCGTTGATGTCAGGCTCGATGACCCGGGCAAGATTGCGTAACGACTCCTGCCAGCCGAGATAGCAGGCTTCGGGCGGGATGACGTCGGGCACGCCGGCCTGGGTGATGTCCACTTCGGTGCCGACCGAGACTTTCTTAAGCGTTACGGTGACCTCCATCTCGCCCGGCAGGTTCGGGTCGTCGAACTTGTCCGTATAACGAACGCGTTCGCCCGGGACGAGTTCAAGAAATTCACCGCCAAAGGCGTGGCTATTGCCGGTCGTGAAATTGCGGAACGACATTCTGAAGGTGCCGCCGACCGCCGGTTCCAGGTGATGCACGGTGCAGAGGAACCCGTTCGGCGGAAGCCATTTGGCGAGCGCATCGGCCTCGACGAAGGCGCGATAGACCTTCTCCGGGCTGGTGGCGAAAACGCGGTGCAGGCGTATGGTGCTTGGCATGGTCGTGATCCTTTGGGTGGACGGAATGAACGAGCTAAGGACGGATAAACCATCGCCCATCCGACACGGGTTCGATCTTTTCTTCAAAAAATCATGCCCGGTCGCGCGGCCATCAGCTCGGCATGCCTTCGAACTGCGGAAGGTGGAGGGGCGTTGCCCAAGCCAGCCGGCGTTTGGTGAACATCTCGACGCCGGGCTGTATCAGTTCGGGCCGATCTAGGCTGCCAAGGGTGACGAAGACGAGGCCGGGAAAACTTTCGAGATTGCTGCTGAACAACCGCGCGCCGCATTCGGGGCAGAAGTTACGGTCGAGGCCCCTGCCGGAATCGGCGACGTAATGAAACGCTTTCGGACTGCCGACGGTCAGGGCGAAATCGTCCTGCGGCACGGCAAAGAAAGTGGCGGCCTCGCCGCCTGAGGCTTTCTTGCAATCCAGGCAATGGCAGTCTGCAACGAAGGTCGGATCTGTATCGAAGCCGAACTGTATCGCGCCGCAGGCACATTTCCCCGTATATTTCCTGCTCATACCAGGCCCTTTCATCCGATGTTGCAGATGGGCGGGCGCGCCCCCGCCTCCCGCGTTTCAGGCTGCAGCCTGCTCGCCCAGCGCATTGAGCAGCAGCCGTGCGGCCTGCTTCGACGAGGCCGGGTTCTGTCCGGTGATCAGCAGCCCGTCCTGGACGACATGCACGGCCCAGTCCTCAGTCGCCGAAAACTTCGCCCCCTGCTCCCTCAGCACGTCTTCGAGCAGATAGGGCACGACCTCGACGAGGTGCACGGCGGCCTCCTCGGAATTGGTAAAGCCGGTCACCGTGCGCCCCTTCGCGATCGGCCCGCCGTCCGGCGCCGTTACATTGGTCAGGATTCCCGGTGCGTGACAGACGAGCGCCAGCGGCTTTCCCGCCGCAAGCATCTCCTCGATCAGCGTGTGCGCATTGCGGTCGTTCGTCAGGTCCCAAAGCGGGCCATGGCCCCCGGGGAAGAACACAGTGTCATAATCGGCCTGATCGATGTCGGACAGCCTCAACGTGTTGGCAAGCGCAGCCGTCGCGGTCGGGTCCTTTTCAAATCGCCTCGTGTCGTCCGTCTGAAACGCCGGCTCATTGCTCTTCGGATCGAGCGGAGGCTGGCCCCCTTTCGGCGACGCGAGCACGACCTCCGCCCCGGCGTCACGGAAGACGAAGTAAGGGGCCGCGAGCTCCTCAAGCCAGAAGCCCGTTTTCTTGCCGGTATTTCCCAGCTGATCATGTGATGTGAGAACCATGAGAATTTTCATTGCTCAGCTCCTTCGATCCGGCCGGCGGACAAAGCTCCCCGCGTCCGGTTTAACGGTGATGACTGCCTGCAATCTCATGCTGAATGAGAGAAAGCATAGATCGGCTGCACCCGCGACACAAGCCTTCCGCCATCGGCCAGCGCTGCCGGCGCTCGGATAGCGTGCCACGCAAAAGCGTGCCTGTGCGTTTCGGGGCCTGGGTGTATGAAGAAGGACAAATCGCCCATAGGATCGGCCGCACTGCATTGGCATCCGAAGGATCTGGAAAGTGATCAAGCCGAATTATCGGGATATTGCCCGCCACGCGGGCGTTGGAACGGCCACGGTCGAGCGGGTCCTGAACGGACGCGGGGGCGTTCGGCCGGAACTGGTCGAGAAGGTCATATCCGCCGCGCGGCACCTGGACTATCCGCGCAAGCTTCCCGACACCCATCGCGGCCTGCTCAGGATAGAAGTGCTGATGGTTCGCCCGGAAACGAGCTTCTATCGTCGCCTTTCCCACGCCTTCGAAAGGATTGCTGCGACCCTTGATCCGTTGGTGGTTGTGCACCGCAGTTTCACCGACGAGATGAATCCGGAGGCGATTGCGCGGCGCATCCTCTCCACCGACCTTTCACGTGCCGGCTTGATCCTTGCCGTGCCGAGCAGCCCCTTGATCAGCGCCGCGGTGGAAAAGGTAAATTCGCAAGGCCTGCCGGTAGTCCACGTCGTCACCCGCGCTTCCGAGCGCGTCGGCGAGTTCGTCGGCATCGACAATACTGCCGCGGGCCGGACGGCTGCGCTCTATATCAGCCGAATGGCCCTTCGAACCGGCCCTGTCGTTGCGATCTGCCATCCCATCTATCAGGTGCACCGCGACCGGATTCGCGGCTTTTCGGATTATTTTCGCGACCATCCCGGCGCCTCCAATTTCGAATGGCTGGGCTTCGGCGGCGATGAAGAGCGCGCCAGCGCCGATCTCTTGTGGTCGGCTCTGGAGATGTATCCCGGCCTTGCCGGCCTCTACAATGCCGGCGGCGCCAATTCCGCCCTGATCGAAGTGCTGCGCCGCCATCCGAGCGGCGGCAACGTGTTCTTCGTCGGACATGAATTGACGGACTATACCCGCGCGGCCCTGAAGGACGGCATCATGGATGTCGTGCTGGATCAGGCGCCGGAAGCCCAAGCGCGGCGGGCGCTCGACCACATCCTGCGCCGTATTGGCTTGACCGATATCGAGCCGGACCGGACCCCGATCCGCTTCATCACCATCACTAAGGAAGGACTTTGATCTAATTAGATCAAAGAAGGCTTCGGTGTTCGTAACGCCCCCTGCTACTTTCGCGTCAGGAGAAGATCCGGCGCGCAAGAAGCCGAAGCGGATCAAGGCGCACGGGGCGCTCTCCTTTACCAAAAAAGAGTGCGGGCACGGAGACATCAGGCGCCCGGAGGAGATGCCAATGGATGATCTGAACTTCGGCAAGCGTAACAAGCGCGGCGACTGGGCGCCGAACCACCCGGTCGAAACCGCGCCGCTTTTCGTCTTCCCCCCGCAACTGACGGCAATCCTGAAATGGCTGCCGCACTACTTCCTTCCCTGGAACCTGATTTTTGCGGTGTCTGCGCTCGCCTATTGGGCCTGGATCATTCCCCCGGTCGCCACGATGCAGACGCTGAGCTTCGGCTGGATAGCGTGGCTATTCGCCGTGAATGCGATCTGCGTATTCCTGTTCTATGGAGCCTTTGAACTGCATCTTTATGTTCTGAAGCGCCAGGAAAACCGCTTCAAGTACAATGGCAAGTTCCCCGCCGACCAGAAAAACAATGCTTTCTGGTTCCAAAGCCAGAACCTTGACAATATTCTGCGCACTTTCCTTTCGGGCGTCGTGATCTGGACCGCCATCGAGGTCGGCATGCTCTGGGCCTATGCCAACGGCTATGCGCCGTGGCTCGGCCTTGCCGAAAACCCCTGGACGCTGGCGCTCGTCGCGCTCGTCGTTCCGATCATTCACGAGTTCCACTTCTTCTGCATTCACCGGCTCATCCACACGCCCTTTCTCTATAAGTGGGTGCATTCGGTCCACCACAATTCCGTCAACCCCTCCCCCTGGTCGTCGCTGTCGATGCACCCAGTCGAGCATCTGCTCTATTTCGGAACGGCGTTTTACCACCTGATCCTGCCCTCCAACCCGGTCATCATGCTCTATCAACTGCACTATGCCGGCTTCGGGGCAATTCCCGGCCATGTCGGCTTTGACAAGGTCGAGGTCGGCAAGGACAGGCTGATCGATAGCCACGCCTATGCGCATTACCTCCACCACAAATATTTCGAGGTGAACTACGGCGATGCCCTGATCCCGCTCGATAAGTGGTTCGGCACCTGGCACGACGGCTCGCCCGAAGGCGAAGTGCAGATGCAGGAACGCTACCGCAGGCGCAAGGAAAGGCTCGCAGCCCGCAAGGCTCGCCTGGAAGCCGAAGGAGCCGCCGAATGACCTGGGTTTCAGCTGGCAGACTTGACGACATCGAACAGGAAGGCGCCATCCGTTTCGACCATGGCGGACGCACCTACGCGATCTACCGTGGCCCGGATGACAGCGTCTACTGCACCGCCGGGCTCTGCACCCACGAGGCGATTCACCTCGCCGACGGACTGGTCTTGGATTTCGAGGTGGAATGTCCGAAGCATTCCGGCGCCTTCGACTACCGCACGGGTGAAGCGCTGAGGCTGCCGGCTTGCGAGAATCTGAAGACCTATCCGGCGGAGGTGGTCGACGGAGAGGTGCGCGTGGCCCTCGGTTAAGTGGCCAAAGAACATGGCGGAATACGCCAAGAAGAACTGAACCTCGCCGGCCGGCGTCTCCTCGTCACGAGCGCCGGCTGCTCTTGCTGTCGGAGAATGCTATGAACGGTATGGTCATCATTGGTGCGGGCGAGTCCGGAACCCGGGCGGCCTTCGCCCTGCGCGAGGCGGGTTATTGCGGAGCAGTCACGCTGGTCGGAGCCGAGCCTCATCTGCCCTATGAACGGCCACCTCTGTCGAAAATCGTCGACGACACGGTGCAGATGAAGCTGATCTGCGCGAAAGAAGCGCTTGAGGCGGCCGGCATCACCTATCTCAAGGGCTGCTCGGTCTCCAAGCTGGATCCCGTCGCCGCAACCGTAAGCTTGAGCCATGGTCAGCTATTGGGTTACGAAAAACTGCTGCTGACCACCGGCGCACGGCCGAGGCGGCTTGCCTGTGCCGGCGCAGAACGCGCGCTCGACTTTCGCACCCACGCCGACGCCGAAGCGATCTTCTCCAAGGTTGCGCCCGGCCGGCGCGTCGCGATCATCGGCGCAGGTCTGATCGGGATGGAACTCGCATCGGTCCTTCGTGCAAAGGACGTTGCGGTCGATGTGATCGAGGCCGCGCCGAAACCTTTGGGCCGCGCCGTCCCTGCCCGTTTTGCCGACAAGCTGCATGCCCGGCATGCCGCCGAAGGCGTGCGCTTCCACTTTGATCGGAGCGTTGCGGAAATCGGTAACGATAGTGTCGTCTTGAGCGATGGCACCATCCTGTCCGCTGACCTCGTCGTCAGCGCCATCGGGGTCCAGCCTGAAATGACCTTGGCGGAAGCATCGGGACTGGCCACGGGCAACGGAATTCTGACGGACGCATGCCTTCGCACCAGCGCGCCGAACATATTTGCCGCGGGCGATTGCGCGGCGGTGGCTCAAGCTGGCGGAGGACACATCCGCTTTGAAAGCTGGCGGAATGCCAGAATGCAGGCCGAGACCGCAGCACGGAACATGGTCGGCGCCGCCGAGACTTTTGCCGCCATTCCCTGGTTTTGGTCCGACCAGTACGATCTCGGCCTCCAGGTGGCGGGGCAGCCGCTGCCCGGGCATCAGAGCGTCCGGCGATCGGCAGCGGAGGGAGAGCTCGAATTCTATCTCGATGACGGGCGATTGGTAGCCGCCGCGGGTCTCGGCATCGGCAACGGCCTGGCCAAGCATATCAAACTTGCCGAAATGCTGATCGCCGCTTGTATCAGTCCCGAACCTGCGGCATTGGCCGACCCGGGCGTGAACCTCAAGACCCTTCTGAAAAGCGCGCGGGCCGCGTGATGCAGAAGCTCCTGATCTTCCAGTCGCTCTGGGCCATGGAGCGCCGGCACACGGACGGGTTCGAGCCCAGCCTCGACGACAATATCGCTGCGATCTGCGAGGCGGGCTTCGACGGCATCAGTGCGCACTATACAAACCGCGGCGATGTCATCCGCCTCAACCAGGCCATCCGAGGCACCGGCTTGAAGATCGAGGCAGTCTGCTTCCCCCGCTGCGTCGAGGATTTGCGTCTGCCGCTGGAACTTGCCGCGGCCTTTCCGGTCAGCCACATCAATCTGCAGCCCGATATCCGCCCCCGCCGGATCGAGGATTGCCTGCCGATTCTCGATGGCTGGATGCGGCTCGCCGAAGATGCGGGTATCCCGGTATTCATCGAAACCCATCGCGACAGGATGACGACGGACCTGTTCTTCACGCTCGATCTGCTCGATCGACGCCCCGATCTGCCGTTGCTGGCCGATCTTTCGCATTTCCTGGTCGGGCGCGAATTCGCCTTTCCGGTCGATGAGGAAAATCACGCGCATGTCAGGCGCATCCTGCAGAATGCCCATGCATTTCACGGCCGCGTCGCTTCACGCGAACAGGTGCAGATCGAAATTTCCTTCCCGCATCACCGGCCGTGGGTTGATCTCTTCCTGCAGTGGTGGGACTACGGCTTTCGCCATTGGCGATCACGTGCAGCCGATGATGCCGAGCTGGTCTTTACCTGCGAATTAGGGCCCAAGCCCTATGCCATCACCGGCAGAGACGGCAACGACTCGACGGACAGATGGGCCGAATCACTGGCGCTGCGCCAGATGGTGCGCGAACTGTGGACTGCCATTGCCTGAACCGCCGGAACAATCGCGCGGCAAGTCGTTCTTTCGTCAGCCCCAGGCACCGCTTCCAAGGCGGCGGCAAACAACCGGTCAGAACACTGCAGATGCGTCCACAGCCCGTGAACGCGTTGGCGGAGGTTGGGGATTGTTAATCAGAATTGCCTAATGTATTTCTTAACGTGCACAAGTTGTGCGGTAGTTAAGTTGCTATAATATCTGGTAGGGCATTCAATCAGGGAGAGCCTCCGACATGCGGAAAATTCCTGCTGCCAGCTTGGCCCTCGAAAAACCGGAGACAATCGATTCGGGGGGCCTGGTCGACCGGCTTTTGTTCTTTGATCGCGATTTCAATCCCGTTGAAAATTTGCTTGGCAATGCGCTGCCCGCTTCCGTCAAACCAGCCGCCTCCTTCTGGGAGCATTTTCCGGAGCTGGACAAATCCGCAGTCATGCTCGCTTTCCGTTCACTGGGTGACAGCGCCCAGCCTTTGCGAATAACAGACGCACTCGGCGGATCACATGACCTGACGATCTATCGGATCGGTGATCTGTTTGCCGTGGTCCGATCCGAGGAGCAGGTTGACGACGAACGCGCAACCCTTTTGCATCTCGCCACCCACGATCCATTGACTGGACTGCCGAACCGGCGCCAATTCAGCGAGGACCTGACCGCGCTGTTGCAGGAGATCGCAGGCACGAGCGAAACTCTATCATTGATGCAACTCGACCTTGACGACTTCAAACCCGTCAACGACACGCTCGGGCATGCCGCGGGCGACAAGCTTCTTCAATCGGCTGCAAAGCGTATTCAAGCCTGCCTCTCCAGCGATGACAGAGCTTATCGACTGGCCGGCGACGAATTCACGGTGATTTCCGTCGGCGGGGGACATCCCGCCAAAGCCCATCGCCTGGCCGAAGATCTGGTTGCTGCGTTCAAAAAGCCCTTCGCGATAGACGGCATTGCGGTCTTTGTCGGCACCAGCATCGGCATATCCACCGCTCCGCCGGACGGCACGAGTCCGGAACAGCTGATGAAGGCTTCCGACCTCGCACTCTACGCCGCCAAGAAAGAAGGGCGTGGTCGGGCTAAAGCCTATGACCCAACAATGCTCGAATTGCTGGAGCAGCGGGAACTGCTGCGCCGCAGCCTGCGCACGGCGCTCGACCAACAGCAGTTCTATGTCGAATACCAGCCCATCGCCGAGCACGGCTGCATTGTCGGTTTCGAAGCATTGCTGCGGTGGCACCACCCTCTGCTTGGAAAAATACCACCGGCGGCATTCATTCCGATGGCCGAGGCGGATGGAATGATGCCAGAGATAGGCGCGTGGGTTTTGGGGCAGGCATGCCGCGAGGCGAAGAAGTGGCCTGATAACTACATAGTCGCTGTCAATTTGTCGGTGGCTGAATTCTTGACAAGCGGTCTCACCGACCGGATTTCCCAGACGCTGGACTTGGTCGGACTTCCGCCCGAGCGTCTGGAGCTCGAAATAACCGAAAGCGTGCTGCTCGAGCGGACCGTCAACAACATCGACACTCTGAATACCCTAAACGTGCTGGGCCTGCGGATTTCACTGGATGATTTCGGCACGGAATATTCTTCCCTGAGCTATCTCAAGACATTCCCTTTCGACACGATCAAAATCGACAAGTACTTTATTACCGATCTCGAAACCGATGTGAAAAGCCAGGCAATCGTCCGCTGTGTCGTGAACCTCGCACATGACCTCGACATGCAGGTGACGGCCGAGGGGGTTGAGACGCCCGGTCAGGCGGAATGGTTGCGCAGCGTGGGCTGCGACAGGCTTCAGGGCTATTTGGTGAGCAGGCCACTTCCGGTCGAGGCCATTGAGGAATTCATTACCCGGGCAGAAGGATCCAAAAAGCAAGCTTGACCACGCGCCGATTTTCGCCGTGCATTTAGACCACGCAGATCTGACGCTCCAGACGGACGATTGGAGGGTATATTGGAAGAGGAAGCATCCCGCTTCGACGATCCGGCATTTTCGCCGATGGTATCGCTTGAGATGAATATCGCGATGTTCAAATCTCAATGGCAATTTTGCGATGAGATAGCGGAATATATCTCCGACATTCTCGGCCAGGGCCACAGTGATCCCGCTCGCTACTCCAACTTTCTTTCGGTCGCGGCGAACGAGCTCATCGAATTTGCCTTCCGCGCGACGGACAAGCGGGGAAGGATAAGTTTCAGCATCTATCGCAGCGCGACATTCAATCGGCTGAGAATTACGTTTCCTTACGAGGAAGAAGTTACCCACAAGCACACAAAGCCAAGATCATCAGGGAAAACACAGCCCCTCGACAGCGGGTCCGGTCACTTGGTCGCAAAGTCTGACAGAACGGCTTTGCTCAACAGTTTGACAACAATATTCGGCGCCGCGATCCGCATCGAGAAAGATGATGTCGATGGGATCGAAATCGTTGCGGATTTCCCCTCGGCCGAGGACTTCCAATGAACCTTCTTCCCCTGCCCTTCACAGTACGGTCTGATCCGACAAATCAGGAGCTCGTGCTGTCTGGCAAAATGCGGCCGGAAAGCGCCGCCGAGATTGGCGAAGCTCTCGAGCTGGTGCGGCAGAGTTTGGAAAGATATAGCGGCATCGTTTATCTCAACGTCAAACGCCTCACCCACATCAACATGACAGCCTTCGCCGCTCTGGCCGATGTCCTGGCAGCAGGCTGCCGAGCTCGGCCGGAACGGGAGATCAAGATTATTACGTCGAGCGTGATGGCATGGTCTGCTTCGCTCTTCGAGATGCTGGCAGCATCGCAGCCAAACCTGTCGGTCGAGGTCTACGATTCGGCATTCTATCCGGGGCAAAGCTTCGTCGAGGACGAGAGCTTCATTCCCATTCTGCGCACGCAGACGAAGATGACATGGAGGCACGAACGCGAACTCTTGCCGCGCCACGGTCTGCGCAGCAGTCTCGCCATGGCCGATATCTGCTGCGGCATTGGTGATTTCGCAGCTCTGGTTCAACGGGAATTCAAGCCGACGCGCCTTGTCGCACTAGACCACTCGGTGCGCAGTCTCGATTATGCGCGCAAGGTCGCTGCCGAATTCGGCCTGGAAGGCATCGAGTACACCTATGGCGATGCGTCTCAGATGCTGCTTCGAGACAATCAATTCGATTTCGTAACCTGCCGGCACTCGCTGCAGATTTTCGACCGCCCCGAAATGCTCTTGCGTGAGCTTTATCGCATCTGCAAGCCCGGCGGCCGTGTCTACATCACCAACGAAAAGAACTCGCATTGTCTGGGTGAGCCGCATGCCGACTCGATCAGATGGACCTACGAGGAAGTGGCGAAATTGTTCAGGCACTTCGACATGGATGTCGAGATGGGGCCGAAAAGCCGCCACCTCCTGCTCAACGCCGGATTCGATAACATCCAGGTGGACTGCTTCATGGTCACGAACCTTGACGGCGATCCCCAGGACTTCGCAGACATCATCGAGGCCTGGGAAAATGTCTATGCCGGTGAGATGGCCGTCCGCCGCGGCGACTCGCCGGATTTCATTCGCAGATTCCGGCAAGGATTCAAGGATCACGTCTTTGCCGCTCTTCACCCCAAAGGTTATGCCGGCTGGCCGATCTGGGCAGCCTCTGGTCGAAAGCCGCTGTGATGGATGGAGGATTATCGAAAAGAACGGTAGGACTGGCCTCGTTTCGGGCGAAATTCATCCTGGTCGTCGGTGGAGCCGTTCTCTTCGACTTGCTGGTCAGCGGTGGCCTGGCGCTTTGGAATGTTCAGAGGCTGTCGCGTGACGCGACACTCGAAGTCGGCCAGGGTCTCGAAGCCGCCAGCCAGGAATATATACGCACCTATGCCGATTCGACCGCAGCCCAGGTGAACCTGCTCCTGCGCCAGGTTCACAACGACGTCGACACTTTGGCAGGCGTGCTGCAGGCGCAGATCGACAACCCCGCCCGCAATACCGATGTCGGCGCGGCAATCGCCCGCACATCGCCGGACAGCGTCAGTCTATCTTACGACGAGAAGGGGAAATGGTCGCAGAACGCGCCCGGCTCCGCTTCGGTCGTCAGCGTCTGGGGTTACCTGCTCGGACAGGACCATCAGCCGAAATCCGAAATCAGGCGCGATATAGAGACAAGCGCGGTTCTCGATCTCGTTGCGCCGAGCCTGCTGCAGCACGGCGCGTCAAAGCTGCAGATGTATTACATCGGACCGAGGGAACGACCGATCTTCAGGACAGCGCCCTACACCGACCAGGCTCAGACCTTCGACCGCCTTTATCCCGGGCACAACGAGGCTGATTTCTGGAACTTCTTTTTTCCCGGGCTTTACGAGTCCTGGCAAGGCTGGGCCAGGGACATGAAGACGCGACCGGTCGCGGACGACATCACGCAAACGGCTCCCTATACCGATGCCATTACCGGGAAGCTGATCGTCAGTTTCTTTCATCCGCTTTGGACCGCCGATCGGAAGGATGTCGCCGGGACGGCCGGCGCCGATATCACGCTCGACCAGCTCGCCCAGACGGTTGAAAACGTGAAGGTGGCCCAGTCCGGCTTCGGATTTCTGGCAATGTCCGACGGAAACGTGGTCGCGATCAACAGCACCGGCGAAGAGACGCTCGGTCTGCGTTCCGCGAGCGATGCGAGCGGAACCGGCGTGACCGGGCTGGAACGTTCCTTGAAAGGAAGCTCCCAGCCTGCGATAGCGAAACTGGCTCTCGACCGGGAACAGGGCATTCAACATCTGCTGCTGCAGCGGGACGGCAACGAGGTTCCCTATATTGTCATCGTCAAGAAACTGCCCGCGACCAACCTGTGGTCCAGCGGCCCGGTTCGGCAGGAGGCAATGCTGCTTGGGGTAGTTGTTCCGGAACGGGAAATCGACGCCTCCCTCTATGCCGCCCAGGCCAAGATTTCCGAGGCCACCAACCGCATCGTGATCTACCAGATCCTGGCGATCTTGATGTCGTTGCTCATCGTGACGATCGCGGTGTTTGCGGCTTCGAAACGCATAACGAGCGGGATCAGCGCACTTGCCGGCGCCGCCAAGCGGATTCAGGCGCAGGACTATTCAGTCAGAGTGGCAATAACAAGCAAGGACGAGGTCGGCGCGGCCGGTGAGGCTTTCAATCGGATGGCCGAGCAGATCAGCTATCACACCGAAAATCTCGAGCAACTCGTCGAAGAACGAACCGCCCAGATCGAAGATCAGAAGGAAGAGATTTCGACGCTGAATGCGCAGCTCGAGCGGGAAAATCGTCGTCTGGGAACGGAGCTCGCCGTCGCCGAGAGAATCCAGCTGATGGTTCTGCCGCTGCAACAGGAGCTTGAGGAATTTCAGGACATCGAGATCGCAGCCTATATGAGACCTGCGGAAGAAGTCGGCGGCGATTATTACGACGTCTTGAAGAACGGAAAACGGTTGAAGATCGGCATCGGCGACGTCACCGGCCACGGGCTCGAAAGCGGCGTGTTGATGCTGATGGTCCAGTCCGTCGCCCGCGCTCTTCAGGAAGCGGGGAACTCCGACGCCGTCAAATTTCTGGCGAATCTAAACAGTGCCCTATTCAAAAACATAGTCAGGACCAGAATAGACAAACATCTCACCCTGGCCTTTCTCGATTATGACGGCAAGGAGATGATCTTGTCGGGACAGCACGAGGAAGTCGTCATCGTGCGGGCGAACGGTGAGATCCAACGCATCGACACCATGGATCTCGGTATACCGATCGGATTGGAAGCCGATATTTCCACCTTTATCAAAACACGTGAAATAGCATTCGAGAAGGGCGACCTCATACTCCTGCACACCGACGGCGTGACAGAAGCCGCAAACGATGCGGGAGAGCTGTTCGGCATCGAACGTCTCTGCAGGGAAGCACTTCGCTTGAAAGGTCAGAGTGCTGAGAAAGTCGTTTCTGAAATTGTTGCAACGCTGATGCTCTTCATCGGATCGCAGAAAATCTACGACGACATCACGCTTCTCGCGGTACGGCATAGGTGAGACATGGCGCCCAAAATATATGGCATCGAATCTCTGGCGGACATCAGCCTGGGTTCTGGCGCTCGCCTGACATTGAGCGATGGGCCGCTTCAGCTTAGATGGAAGCATTCGGGAATGACTTCGGACTTCCTAGCGAAGATCATGGCGCTGCCCTATTCCCGGTCGAGGAAAGATTATCTGCAGGCGCATCATGATATTGGATACCTCAGCAACGAGCTGATCGAAAATGCAGTCAAATTCCGACAGCCTGGCGAGATCCTCATCGAAGCCGGCATAATCGAAGGAAGCTTTCTGCTCAGGGTGAAGAATGCCATCGACAGCGCGACGTCGTCGCGCTTCCAGCAGCTCCTGCATCGCCTTCAATCGAAGGAACCCGGCGTACTCCTTCTTGAGCAAATCGAAACCAACGCCATATCGCCGGAAAGCGGTTCCGGTTTGGGCCTGCTCACCCTTTTGAGCGATTACGATGCGAGAATGGCATGGACATTCGAAGAGAATAAGGACGAGCATATCATACTGACGACGACTGCAGCTGTGGCGATGCCGCCCTCCTCCAATCTGTGAGCGAAGAATGGAAATCAGCGACGAAAACTTCCGCGTATGGGCGGAAAAAAACGAGGTGTATTTCGACGGCGTCTTCCGCCTGGCAGGCCCGGACGCCTATGCGCCGATCTATTCAATGATAACAGGCCTTCTCCATGAAGGGCACAAACAGGTGACGTTCAACCTGACGGGCCTCGAATTTCTGAATTCCTCGGGCATCAACCTCCTGGCGAAGCTCACCATCGAAGCCAGAAAGATGGGCGACCTCCTGCTTATCGTCAAAGGCACCAATCAACATCCGTGGCAGGCAAAATCCCTCCCGAATCTGAAGAAGCTGCACCCGCTGCTCGACTTGCGCCTGGCGTGATCGACCTTGAGCCGAGGACGACGGAGATTGGGGTTGGCGTCTCGCCAAACTCGGCAGGCCCGCATGCCGCATCTCGGATGACGACCGGTGCTCCGCTCCACGTTTGACCTCACCGCGCCAATCTGTGACCACCCTTCCATGGCCGAGCAAAGGGAACTCGCTCCATGGAATTCATGCCGCATAGCACGATCTTTCACCCATCCGGATGATTGCAATCACTGGTCCGAACTATAGTCTAGGGCAGGTTTTCGGCAACTCCATCGAAATAGTCATCGATTGGGGCTCGATCTTCGCGACGAAGTCTTTTTGAAGAGCATGCCCGAGCAAGCAGATGCGGCTGGTGTAAAGGAACCGTCATGACTGGAGCAGCCTTGGTCGGTCCGTAGGCTCCATGTCGTCGGATGATCTTTAAAGGGTAACGACATGCGCAAAACAATGGCCATCGGCCTGGTTGCCGTGATCGCCATCTATGTTCTCGGCGGCATGAGCGCGAGACATGAGATCTTTCCCTGGCCACAACTTTCCGCGCTGAAGAAAACGATTGCCGGAGAGAAGGCGGCGGCTTCAAGCCGTTATACTTTCGACGACAAGGAACGACTCATCGCAGATGAATCAAAAACCGCTGTGGCCTGCCCCGCTCAAACCGATCGAACTGCTGTCTTGCTCATCCTAGGCCAATCCAACGCAGCCAACTACGGTGGCCAACGGCACCGGTCGGATTATGGCGCTCGCGTTGTAAACGCCTTTGACAAACGGTGCTTCATCGCTGCGTCGCCACTTCTTGGATCGACCAATACCAAGGGGGAGTACTGGACGCTTCTTGGGAACAAATTGATCGGGTCGGGACAAAATGACAGCGTCATTCTCGCACCACTCGCATATTCCGGATCGGAGGTCGCTCGATGGGCGACAGGCGGTGACCTCAATCCTGTGCTGATTGATACAATGAAACAGCTTCAGGATTCCGGTTATAGAATAACGAGCGTCCTCTGGGTGCAAGGAGAGGCGGACCTCGTTCTGGGCACCACTTCGGAGGCCTATCAGAAACATTTCATGTCGATGGTTGACACATTGCGTCAGCACGGCGTCGAAGCCCCCGTTTACATTTCGATCGCATCGAAATGCCTCGAACCGAGCAACGGCGGCTTCAAGGAACATATTCCAGACAATCCTATTGTACGGGCGCAACTAGCCTTGTCAAAAAGCGGCCACGGTATCCGAGAGGGCGCGAATTCTGACGCCTTGCTCGATGGAGACGACCGCTACGACGATTGCCATATCGGGGGCTCAGGCGCGGAGAAAGTGTCGCAGGCCTGGCTGAACCTTTTGCGTGGCGAGAGCCACCTGGAAAGCTCGCGATAGTCTTCCCTGAACCGTTTGCGCGCCTTCGCGAGCTTGGATGTTTCCTTAGGACCATAGCCGGGCCTTTCGCCGGACCTCAGTCCGATGTGCAGCGCGCGATAGCAATCTATCCTTCAAGTCAGATCTCGACGTGCAGTTGCACGCCATCTGGTGGTCTCCTTCGGAGGAAAACGATGCGGATAGCAACCTTAGCGTCCCTGGCCGTGCTTTCGCTGACGCTTGCAGCAAGCCCGGTAACGATTGCGGGGCTCGACATGAGCGCGCTGGCGAAGGACGGCGGAAACGGCGGCGGCAATGGTGGTGGCAATGGTGGTGGCAACGGCGGCGGTAATGGCGGCGGCCACGGAAACGGTGGCGGCCACGACAGCGGTTCAAACCATGGCAACTCCAACTCGTCAGCCGTGAGAGGCAAATCGTCAGAGGCATCGGGCAAGTCCAAATCGGGCAAGTCAGATACCGCAGCCACCAACAAGAAGGAGAAGAACCTTTCAGCACAGCTTGCGGGCCTGAATTCCTTGAAACGGAATTACAGGGCGCTGATGAACACATCGGACCCGCGCATGGCCGCCATCTCGGCCTACGCCGTGGCTTATGCCCAGTATGAAATCGACAACGGCCTCGAGCCCGCGGCCGACGATCCCCTGCTGGGCGATCAGGCGCTGGAGGACGCTTTGGCTTCCGCAACGAAAACCGGTCAGGTCAGCCCGGCGGTCCTGGATCAAGCCAAGACCATTCTCGGGGTTGGCGATGCCGACGGCAAGATTGATCAAATCCGCACCTCGCTGGAAAACGCCGCGTCGGCGGCGCCAGACGAATAGCCACATGGCGAGATGTGAGAGGTGCGAAGCCGACTCTGGTAAGCTTCGCACCGAACTACGAGAGCATTTCCGTTTCTGTTTGCGTCCGGAAATGCTCTATTTTTTTGCCAATTTTCCGGCGGCCCAAGCCTTCCTTATCAGTCATTCCGCGTCTGCCGCCAGATCTGCGAAGACATGGTTCGCATAGTCAGAGATGGACCCCACCCCTGCACTTCCGCCGATATGATCCTGCGCCACACAAGTTCAGCATCTTACTGTTCGCCAGCCCACCCGGATAGCGGGCCCGAGCGCCGGACGACCTAGACCATCACTTGTCTTGCGTGCGGCATGTCACTCTTGCGCAAGCAATGTCCTTCCTGATGTACACCGAAATTCATAGAAAATTCGCACGGATAGAACAACGCCCGCGATGAGGACGACAATCCCAGCGCTTTCGATCGGGGTCGGCCAACGAGCATGTACGACAAGTCCACCGATCACACCGAAGGCCGTTTCCGAGACGATCAATTGCGCAGCCAAGGCAACCGGCAGGCTCCGCGACGCAATGTTCCAGGCCCAGACGCCGCCTACGGTTGCCAGCAGCGCGAAAGAAGCGCCCCAAACATACAAGCTGCCGGCGGCACTCCAACCGAATCCCAGCGTTGGAAGCCGGAAGAGGTCCAGCGCGGCGCCGAAGGGGTAGAAGGCCAGCATCAGGATGCCACCTCCCACCAATATCAACGCAGCCCACACACCGGAGGGCATTTCCGGCCGGGCCGCCAGTGCAGCCTGATTGGCAAGAGCGAACCAGACCCAAAGTCCCACGGCGGCCAGCGCCAGTGGCACGCCAACCCAAAATGATCGCACCGAATTCAATCCTTCGGCCGTAAGTGCCGTGCCGTTGACGAGAGCAAGGCCGGCCAGCACCAGCGCCAGAGGCATCATGAGAGATCGCCATGGCAATGATCCCTGACGCTTGTTACCAACGACCATCAATACGATCGGCACCAGGCCGAGAAAGGCAGGAGCGATGACCGGACCGGCAAAGACGGCCGCGCCCGTCACAGTCAGGAAGTAGCCGACATATCCGATGAAAGCGAGCCAGATTGCATTCAGCCAGTTGCGAGGTGTCAGGTGGCGCAGGACACCCTTCTCGGAAAACAGGATGTAAAGTCCGACCAGCGCCGAGACACCATGACGGACGAGGGCGAAATCAAAGGTGGAATAGTCGCCGATGATCAAGGGCACGATGAAGTTGAGCGAAAAGGCAAAAGCCGCAAAGAGAGCGGCCGACACGCCAACATAGAAGATTCTGTCCATGACGATTACTCCTTCTGAAGTTGCGTCACCGAGCCGTTGATCTCCGTGACACCGACGGTGTCTATCGGCAGTCAGCGAAACCCTTGATCGGATGGGAGAAATGTACTGGCCGGGAGCCCTGGCCGGCAGCCGGTGAAATTGAGAACCACCTTCTCAATGCTCATCCACCGGATCGTGAAGCGGTTCCGCATCGGCGAGACCGTTTGAACGACAAGAGGCTACCCGGGTGATGATGAGGGGTGCGCCCGCGGCCATTGCTGTTCATCAGAACCGATTTCCCATATCCTCAAGATCGAGGCTTTCACTCGTCGGGGTGTTATGGATCGGCTTGATGCAATGCGGGTTCTGCTTGCAGTGGTTGACGCCGGCAGCTTGTCGGCGGGCAGCCGGAAGCTGAACGCGCCGCTGCCGAGCGTCAGCCGCAAGGTTGCCGATCTGGAGCGATATCTCGGCGCAAACCTCATCATCCGGACAAGCCGCAACCTGCAGCTCACCGATGCCGGTCGCGACTATGTCGATGCGGCGCGCAGGATCATTGCCGATCTCGAGGAGGTCGAACGCAGGGCCTCAGGCGAATATCAGACGCCGCGGGGACTGCTGACCATCACGATGCCGATCGAGTTTGGCCACCGCTACGTTCTGCCGATCGCGCTCGATTTCATGAACAAGCATCCCGAAGTGACCTTGAACCTTCTGTCCCTCGACCGCTCTGTTCATCTGGTCAACGAACAGGTCGACGTCGCGATCCGACTTGGCGAGTTGGCCGACAGTTCGCTCTATGCGGTCAAGGCCGGCGAGTTCCGCCTGTTGACCTGCGCAAGCCCGGCCTACCTGGAGCGGCATGGCACGCCCCAGCATCCGACCGAGCTCACCGATCACGACGGCATCATGTTCAACGACAGGTCCTTCTTCTGGAATTTCGAGATCGAGGGGAAGCCGGTCGAGGCGATGCCACGGAGCCGGATCGAGGTGAACACCGCGGCCAACTGCGTCGCCGCCGCGTGCAATGGAGCCGGGATCGCCCGCCTCTTCGACTATCAAGTTCCCGAGGAGCTGTCTTCGGGAATGCTCGTGCAGATCTTGAAGGACTATGACGGCGGGCCCAAGCCGATCCACATCGTTTATTCCCGTCAGGGCCTGCTTGCCCTCAAGCTGCGCGCCTTCATCGACTGGATTCTGCCGCGGCTTCGCGCGGCCTGCAGCAGATATGGCGATGCGCCGTCACCGGAATGAAGTGCGCACTTCCCCGACCGTCCGCGCCCGATCCTGGAGGTGCCGATAATCGCCAAGCATGGTCATTGTCATGGCGGTCGCTGAGACTCAATTCGTCAGCGAACGATGCGGTCCACCTGCGCCTGAAGGTGTGGGCCAATCAGCAGGATGGCGGGAATGACGATGAGATAGGCGATGCTCCACGAGCGCAGCCACGTCAGCACGAATTCCTCGGAAAAACCCAGATTGAGCGCGAGCAGTGTGAAAGAGATGATCCCTGTCGTTACGATGCCCATCGACAGGGCGAAGGCGACCTTGCGTTTGAAAAGCGTGTTCATGTCCGTCTCCTGGCTGCATGAGAGATCAAGACCGCCTCGGCAGGTCTCAATCCCGGTTAGCACTTCGAAGATCGCGCAATGCCGGCACCGGCGGTAGCGGGGAAACCTGAGAGGCAGCCTCTTGAGTTCGGCAAGTTCCGAACGACGGCGAACCCTCGGCGGTTGGAAGCGATATGCCCCCGCAACGCGCTGCTTTCGACATCCTCCACAGCGCTGCGGCTTCGCAACCTGGTGCAGGACTGAGCGAAAACGAGAGGCTTGCTCTCACGCCTGCTCGCTACCGGGCAAGTCTTGCCGAGCTCATATTCCCGTCATCGCCGCCCGGGACCCTGCTGGGCCGTGGCGGCGCCTGAGACACCAGCAGTGTGCTGTCCCACCGGCTGAAATCGAACAAGGAGCATCCAAATGTCGAAAGTCATCTACACCGGCACCGCCAACACCACCGGCGGACGCGACGGCGCATCCCGCACTTCCGACGGTCGCCTCGATGTGAAACTCTCCCCGCCCGGTTCCTCGGCTCCAGGCACCAATCCCGAACAGCTCTTCGCCGCCGCCTGGTCCGCCTGTTTCCTCGGTGCGATCGGAAGAGCGGCTGCCGAACGCCAGCTTCGCATCCCCGCCGATGCTGCCGTCAATGCCGAGATCGACCTCGTCTCGAACGATGACGGCGGCTATGTCCTGCAGGCGCGACTGAACGCGAAGTTGCCGGGCATCGAGACTGACATCGCCAAGTCCCTGGTCGAGCGCGCTCACCAGCTCTGCCCCTACTCCAAGGCCACACGCGGCAACATCGCCGTCGAACTCAACGCCGCCTGATCGGCCTCAACTCAGCGTCGCGCCGGTGTCCCGACGATGTCGGTCACGACAGGCGCGTCTACAAAGGATTATGTCATGACCACGGTCGCAAGAGCCCTCGCAACAGCAGCCTTCCTGCTCGCCGGCACATCCCTCCACGCACAGGCGCCGCATCAGGCGGCGACGCAGTTCCTTCCGATCAAGAACGAAGCCGCGCCCAAGCTCTTCGTGGATCAGCCCCTTGCAGAACCGCTGGCCACCAGAGGCGTGGCCATCATTCCCTATAGAACCGAGAACTTCCGCATCCTGCCCATTTTCGGCGCCAGCGCGACCGATGTCTCGCCTCGGGCCGGACACCTTCATGTCAGCATCGACGACCTGCCATGGCGGTGGGCCGATGCGGGCGGCACCGGCGCCATCGTCCTGACCGGCCTGCCGCCGGGCGAACACAAGGTGCTCATCGAACTTGCCACTCCAGTGCACGAAGTGCTGGGCGGAAAGCCTGTGAAATTTACCGTACCGCCGGTCGGCGGCGCGCAACGTTAGGGCTCGCCCTGCCCCACCACGGCCGGGTGCAAGTAGATCCGATACTCGTCGATCAGACCAAGTTCGGTCAGGATGTGGACGAACTCCGGGCCAGCGACGTCGATCTCCCCAATTTCACCCAAGCACGGTGGTAGCGGACTTGGATGAGCGGAATCTGGGATGTCGATCTTGCTAAGAAGTTTGTCGTTACTGGTTGGAATAACATTGGCGGTGCCAGCCTTTGGCGATTGCTTAACCGCCAGTGAGACCAAACAGGGCGTGCTGCTGACCAGAGAAGCGCCTTTCTATTCCGTATTCTACAAGCCCGACGGCCCGGGTCTCACCGAACAGCGGCTGATGGAGCGCGACGGCTCACTGCAGCCGGTGTCGGCCGTATATGTGCACCCCTTGCTCGTCGAAAAGAGAGTGAGTGCCAGCGGCACGCATGAGCTGAAATACGCGAACGCGATTGCGTTGGACGATCTACCACAGAAGAAGGCCTGGCAATCCGGCACCACGCTTTTCATCAATGGCAAAAAAACTGATTCGGGCACGACTTTTATACGGTTCGACGGCTTGGGAGAGGAAACAATTGCATCTTGTTCCTACAAAGTTTGGGCCATTAACAGCCGTCTGAAACTGACGGAATTGCCTCCGATCATTTTCGAACAATACTATTCCCCCGAGCTTCATCTCGTTCTTCGTTCGGTGAGGCTGAGCCCCTCCAACCAACCGTTGAGCGAGGTTCGATTTGATCGGTTCCAAATCGGCTGGGGCAACTAGAGATATCGTGTCCCCTCTATCTTCCCAGAAAGCCCGCTGGGCGCACTCTCCCTGCCTATCACTCCGTCGTCGCGAGTCGATGGCGACTGGCGGCTGTGCCCTTTCCCTATCCGGCAGTTTGGTCGAATTGTCCTCACTCCGAACATCTCGTCATCGACGGAGAGTTTCGATGCGGAGGCCCGGAGCCTCCTCCCACTCCATCACAAGTGGCGGCACTCAAGCGGCGTCCGGTCGTGGATCCCTGAACTCGTTCAGATCGGCGCGCCATCTCCCACGCCTCGTTGCAATTCGCGCTCACGCGACTACCTTTCGTGCGAGGCCACTTTCCCCAGTGGCAAAGAGAACATCACGCGAGCAAGCCATGTGCCGAAACATAAAACCACTGTTCAACTTCGATCCGCCTGCAACGGACGAAGAGATTCATGATGCCGCGCTCCAGTTCGTGCGCAAGCTCAGCGGAGCGACCAAGCCGTCGAAGCGCAATGAGGCCGCGTTCGAACGCGCGGTCAGTTCGATCGCAGCATGCGCCCGTGAATTGCTCGATTCGTTGGAGACGTCTCAGCCGCCTCGCGATCGCGAGGAAGTAGCGGCGAAGGCGCGTGCGAAATCCGCGATGCGGTTCGCGTAAAAAAGGGTCCCGTTCTTACGGGAAGCCTCAGCCGGGCTGCGGATACATTCGCTTACAAAAATGCCGGTTTCCCGACACATGCCCGGTTCAATCATCGACTGAAATGGCGATGCGGCCGATTCGCTGCAATGGTCAATTCAGGAAGGATGACACGATGAAAATGATCCAGGCGATACCGCTCGCCCTTCTCCTTGGCGGCGCGGCGATAGCGCATGCGGAACAGCCGCTGCAGCGCACCGACCTCGTCAGAAGCGATATCGATGTACCCGGCCACGAGGCCGTTCAGGTGCGCGTCGATTTCGCCCCCGGCGTTCTCGCGCCGAAGCATGCGCATCCGGGCGAAGAAATCGCCTTCGTTATCGAGGGCACGCTGGAATATCGGCTCGACGGGCAGGAGCCGGTAACGCTGAAGGCCGGCCAATCGCTGTTCATTCCCTCCGGCGTCGTGCATTCGGCCAGAAACGTCGGCAGCGGCAAGGCTTCGGAGCTGGCGACCTACATCGTCCGTAAGGGCGAAGCGCTGGTCGTGCCCGCCAACTGAGGCCGCGTCAGGATTGGGGCGGGCGCGGGAAGCACTCGCCGCGTGGACCCGCGCCTTGGCTCCAGTTTAAGCCTATTGCTGCGGCTGCGCCGGCGGCGGGGTGCCGATCTTGTCCAGAACCTTCTTAGCGAGCGCCGGGTCGCTCTGCGCTGCCGTCAGGATCGACGAATATTCCTCGACGGAGATGTCGTTGGAGGCCTGGACGGTGTCGACCATCTGCTTCTTGGCTTCTTCCTGCAGCTTTTGCTTCGCAGCTTGGTCCTTGGTCGCGTCGATCTTGGCCGAATATTCCTGCCTGACCTTGTCGACCTGCACGTAGGCAACGGCAAAGGCCTCGAGTTTCTGATCACTGACAGGGGCAGCCGCACCGGTACCACCCTGTCCTTGCATCGGCGCCTGCCCCTGTGCCGGCGGCTGCTGTTGCGCCTGGGCAAGCTCGGTCGCGGATGCCGGGCTGAGAGCAAGCAGACTGAACACCGCGGCTGTCATCGTTGCGAGGGATGTGTAACGAGTGATCATTTTCATTCCTTTTCCGGTGATTTGGACGGCAGCAAAGACCGCCTCGGTCGATCGCTCAGCCGCTGGAAAGGCTGGCGAGGTCACGACGATGAAGCCCGGAAAAGGGCTCGGTGCGGCGGTAAAGGGGCCATTTTCTGACGATTGAGCGGCAGCTTTGTGGCCCCAGCTCAACTATTACCGCGCGAACCTGCGCGCCCCCATTACGCAGAAAATGACAGCCACCGTCACCGCGAGCATCGCCCAGGTGACCGGTTCGTGCAGCAGCGTGGCGGCGAGCGCCAGGCCGAAGAAGGGCTGGAGCAGTTGCAGTTGGCCGACGGCGGCGATGCCGCCTTGCGAGAGGCCGCGATACCAGAAGATGAAACCGATCAGCATCGAGAACAGCGAGACATAGGCAAGGCCGATGAGCGCCGGCGTTCCAATGTCGGCGAAACTTTCCGGCCGGTAGACGAACGCGACTGCAATCATGATTGGCAGCGAAAGGACCAGCGCCCAGGAAATCACCTGCCAGCCGCCGAGCGTGCGCGACAGCCGGCCGCCCTCGGCATAACCGAGGCCGCAGGCGACGATTGCCGCGAGCATCAGCAGGTCGCCGACCGGCGAGGCCGTCAGACCTTGCGTCAGGGCAAAGCCCGCCACCAGCGCGCTGCCGAGGATGGAGAACAGCCAGAAGGCCGGCTTCGGCCGTTCGCCGCCGCGGATGACGCCGAAGGTCGCCGTTGCCAGCGGCAGCAGACCGACGAAGACGATCGAATGGGCTGACGTCACATGCTGCAGCGCCAGCGCCGTCAGCAGTGGAAAGCCCGCCACGACGCCAAGCGCGACCACGGCAAGCGAGATGATATCGCGCCCGGCCGGCCGCTTCTCACGAAAGACGATCAGCAGGCAGAGCGCCAGCACCCCGGCGATCGCCGCGCGCGCAACAGTCAGGAAGACCGGATCGAACTGCGCCACCGCCACGCGCGTCGCCGGCAGCGAGCCGCTGAAGATCACCACACCAATCAAACCATTGACCCATCCTGCCGTCATGCGCTCCATCATGCGTTCCCTTCCCAGATGCATGTCGTCGAAACCCTGCGGCCTTGAGAGAACGGCATGCATAAACAATAACCTGAGGCGCGTTAGCTGAATCGAATTCACAAGAACGGGCCGTCCAGCCTTATCCGCCAAAACCGATAGCCACGACAGTGACGGTCTGATACGGTTTCGCAAAACTGTTATGGTTCAAAAGGCAGTACGGATGAACGAAAAGATAGCGGGACGCACCCGCGTCGAGATGGTGATGGCGACGATCCGGCAGCGCATCGCCGGGCGCAGCCTGACGCCGGGGGCAAGGCTGCCTTCGGTGCGGAGCCTGGCGTCCAGCATGAAGCTCTCGACTTCGACCGTCGTCGACGCCTATGAGCGCCTGGCCGCCGAGGGCGCGATCATCTCACGGCCGGGTTCCGGCTTCTATGTCGCCAACCAGGCGGCCCCCTTCGCACTGGCCGAGGCCGGGCCGAAACTCGACCGCGCCGTCGATCCCTTGTGGATTTCGCGGCAATCGCTGGAGTCCGATGAAGCCGATCTCAAACCCGGCTGTGGCTGGCTGCCGTCCTCCTGGCTGCCTGGCGAGGGCATGCGCCGGGCGCTCCGAACGCTTGCGCGCGCCGAGGGACCGGCCCTTGCCGATTACGGCTCGCCGCTCGGCCTGCGGCCGCTGCGCCAGCTGATTTCGCGGCGCATGGGCGAGCGCGGCATCGAGGCTTCGCCGGCTCAGATCCTGCTCGCCGAGTCCAGCACGCAGGCGATCGACTTGCTCTGCCGTTTCCTGCTCGAACCCGGCGACACGGTGCTGGTCGACGATCCCTGCTACTTCAACTTCCACGCATTGCTGCGCGCCCACCGGGCGAAGATCGTCGGTGTGCCCTACACATCGTCAGGCCCCGATGTCGAACTCTTCGCGCAGACGCTCGCCGAACATCGGCCGCGGCTCTACATCACCAACTCGGCCATCCACAATCCGACCGGCGCGACACTCTCCCCCGTCACAGCCCACCGGGTCCTGAAACTCGCCGACCAGTTCGATCTCACCATCATCGAGGACGATATCTTCGCAGATTTCGAATATTCGGTCGCGCCTCGCCTCGCCGCCTTTGACGGGCTCGAGCGCGTCATCCATATCGGCAGCTTTTCGAAGACGCTTTCGGCCTCTGCCCGCTGCGGCTTCATCGTCGCCAGGCCCGAATGGATCGAGGGCCTCACCGACCTCAAGATCGCCACCTCCTTCGGCGGCGCCCGGATGACGGCCGAGCTGGTGCTCAAGGTCTTGAGCGACGGCGGTTACCGCAAACACATGGAAATGCTCAGGCAGCGGCTGGCGCGCGCCATGACCGAGGTCACCGCTCGTCTGAAGGGCTTCGGGATAAAACCCTGGCTGGAGCCCCAGGCCGGCATGTTCCTCTGGTGCCGCCTGCCCGATGACATCGACGCAGCTGATGTGGCGCGAGCGGCGTTGGAAAAGCGGATCGTGCTGGCGCCGGGCAATGCGTTCAGCCTGTCGCAATCGGCGACGAATTTCATGCGCTTCAATGTGTCGCAGACGCTGGATGAGAGAGTATTTGCGGTATTGGGGGATGTGTTGGGAAAGGCCGCGCGATAAAGCTACAGCACATCCCTCGGAAAAACCGCGAAGACATCAGAGCGACCGAAAGGTCATGCGTGAGACACCCCCTCTGGCCTGCCGGTAGAATCAGCCAACGATTTCGGACGCGCTGGTCTCACCCCACCCAATCAAAACGACCGATTGAGCGCCTTATCGTTCTCCAGCCGCGTCACGCAGCCCTCCAGCTTGGCGAGCAGCAGGTCGAAGTCGAGCGGCTTCGTCAGATAATCCGCAGCACCGGCCCGCAGGCCGGCGAGCGTGTTTTCCCGGTCTGTCAGCGCCGTCAGCATGATGAAGGGAATGTTGGAGAGCTCCGGGTGATTGATCTGGATTTCCGCCAGAAGCTGATGCCCATCCATAACAGGCATGGAAATGTCGCTGATGACGATATCAGGCCATTTCGACAGGATCATTTCCAGGCCCTCTGCGCCGTTCGAGGCCTGGAGCGTCCTGTAGCCGGCTTCGCTCAACTCTTCGACGAGGAGATTCCGGATCTCGACTTCGTCTTCTATGCACAGGACTGTAACCATAAGCTCTTCCTTAAGCTGCGACTTGTTGATCCGACAATAGAAACTCTATTGGCAGAGAGATGGTGAATGTTGTGCCTTTGCCAAGCTCACTCGTCACCTCGACGGTGCCGCCGTGCAGCTCGATGACCTGCTTGACGACGTTCAGGCCAATGCCGGTTCCGGCAATACCCGTCGCGCTGCGGGCGCGATAATAAGGTTGAAACAGTTTCGGCAGATCATCCGCATCCATGCCGATGCCGCTATCGGCAACGGCGATTTCCACCATTTTCTCTTCAACCCGAGCGTGAACATAAATGTCAGGCTGATCGGGCGAATATTTGACGGCGTTCGACATCAGATTGATGAAGACCTGTTCCATCGCGCTTCGATCGAAGGTCAATACGTCAGGTATGAGTTCGAGATCGAGATGGAAGACATGCGAAGGGCTGAGTTCGCGCTGCCGATCACAGCAGGCGACGAGCAAGGCTTTCAGATCACCTTCGCTCCTCTTCAGTATGATCTGTCCGGTTTCGAGCCGGCCGCTCGCAAGGATGCTCTCCATGAGATCGACCATGCGCACCACCGCGCTGCGGATCACTCCGGCTTTTTCGTGAACATACTCGCCGCTGACGTTGGTCGTCGAGCGGCAGAGCCGCTGGGCGGCCGCATCGATGATGGCAAGCGGCGTTCGAAATTCGTGCGAGGCCATAGCAACGAACTGGCGCTGCAGCGCATTCACCTGGCGTTCGTGCACCAGCAGGCGGTCCAGCTCCTGCCTTTGTCTTTCGATTTTGGCTGTTCGGTCCGCCACCATCTCTTCCAGATGGTGGCGGTGGTGGGTGAGTTCGGCCTGGCTGTCCAGCAGGGTCAGCGAGGTGCGACGCAGTCCTCGTCCGAGCCAGAACACCGCGGCGATCAACAGAGCCAGACAGCCGAGCCCTGCCGGCGCGATCTGCTGGAGCAGCATGAAGCCCGGGCGGATCGGCTGCCACACGAGATAGCCGATCACCCCGCCGTCATAGGACGAGACAGGCACTTGCGCCCGCTCGTCGTCTCCCTTCGAAAGGGAAAAATGCAATCCTTCGAGCCGCGCATAATGGGCAATGCTTTCAGCCGCTTTTCCGTCGATGAACTTGACCGAGACGGCGATGAACTCCTGACCCGCTTCGATCTGCATCCTTGTCGAACTCGGCATAACAGGGCGCGCGCTTGTTATCGCCGGTCTGTTGCCGATCATGATCGTGCGTACCCTGGCCAGCTGGCCAAGCGGTTCGCCACCGCTTCTTTTGCGCTCGACGAGAGCCGCCCGCGTCTCGCCGGCCAGCGCCGTCATTTCCTCGCTGTCGTCGCTGCCGAGGCGCGGCGGCATGGTGTCCGTTCCGTCGCGGAACGCAAACAGCAGGCGATTGGTATTGTCGAAGATGTAGGTTCTATCGTGTCCGAAATATTGGCTCGTCCAGCGGCCGACATTGTCAAGCAACCATTCATGGTTCCGCTGCTTGGAATAAAGAAAGGCGTCGTCCCATTTCGTGACGCTTTCCTGTTCCCGGGGAAGCGCCTTGAACTGCTCATCCAATCCTTGTCGCACAAAGTCGGCCTGGCGGCGCAAGTAGAGATCATCGACGTTCACGGCGGCAATCCATGCGAATCCGCACAGCAATACGGCCGCCGCACAGGTGAGCGCCACCAGGACGAGCGTGATGTGCGATGTGAGCCTGACCTTCAATACTTGCAACCTTTTGATGGCGCCCCTTCCCTCGAAATTGACACGCAAAAGTTGACGGACGGTGAATTGCTCCCCGCAGGTATTTGCGTGGCCGGAGCCGCCGGCACCCACGAGAGCCTAAGCCTGAGGTGCCCCGCAAGGGGCGCCGAAGGGCGAGGCGGGTGCGCTGACGCCGGCTTCTTGCAATGAGCAGCCCCACCCTGGCGGCGCAGCCCTCACGGCCGGCGCACAGCGCGGATCTTGCCGCTATTGCCTCCGCCACAGAAGAAGCAGCCGCCGCCGTCGGATTCGAGGCCGGAGACGCCAGTGCCTTCGGGCATGTCGAGCCGCTCCAGCACCTCGCCGGACTCGGGGTCGATGCGCCTGACATCGCTGTCGTCGCCCTCCCAGGTGCCGTGCCAGAGCTGGCCGTCGACCCAGGTGACGCCTGTCACGACGCGGTTGGATTCGATCGTGCGCAGGATCTTGCCGGTCTCAGGATCGATCTGATGGATCCTGCGGCCGCGATGCTGGCCGACCCAGAGCGTGCCCTCGGCCCAGGCAAGGCCGGAATCGCCGCCATTGCCGGGGGCCGGGATGGTGGAAAGAATCTGGCCGGTCTTCGGGTCGATCTTGTGAATGACGTCCTCGGCAATCTGATAGAGGAACTCGCCGTCGAAAGCCGTGCCGGCGTGAGAGGCGACTTCGATCGACCGCACCACTTCGCCGCTGTCGGGATCGAGTGCGTTCAGCCTGTCGCCCGAGGCGAACCAGACATGCCGGCCGTCGAAGGTGACGCCGTGAACGCGCTCCGCACCCGGAAAGGGTCCATATTCACGCAGAATGGTCGCAGCCGATGTCTTCATGTCTTCCTCCTTGTCGGTTGACCCATACTAGTCGCTCGGCAGCGGTCCCGGGAGTAACAAGATCGTCGGGAAAGAGGAGAGCGGCGGGCTCATCCAGCGGCGCGCCCGCCCGCGTCCGATCGCTTGCACCTTCTCCTCGCCGGCGAGCGCATCCAGCGCCCGCTGCACGGTGCGCGGACTGGTGCCGAGCGCGATTGCCAACGCCGAACTCGACCACGCTTCGCCATCGGCGAGCAAGGCGAGCACCGCCGCATGCGGCCCTTCGACGAGCGGGGCAAGCACTGCAACCTCAGCGGCGCCGGCAGGGGAAAGGGTAAAACCGCGCTCGGTAGCCGAGACTTCCGCCAGCCCGGCTAATTCCGTCCGCAGCCGGCCGATCTCGACGCGCAGCCGGGCGCGATGCGATTCATCGGCATGCTTGCCGCGGAAGGCGCGTGCGATCAGCGCCCCGCGCGACACATCCGCCGGCCAGGCTTCGGCAAGCGCACGAGCGAGGGCGAAAAGCACCGGCCGGCTCGCCAGCGGCACCACCGCACTGCCCGCGCGCACGACATGGCGGCAGGCATCGACGACGAGCGTGCCATTTGAAAAGAGCGCCTCCACCTCGGCAAGCAGCAGCGGCCGTTCATGCCCACGCGAAACCAGGCGCGCCGCCGGCAGATCGAGCACATGTCCAGCGGTCTCGACCTCCGCCGTGAGCACGGGCATGTCGGCCCGCCGCGCCGCAAGCCTTGCCCGTTCGAGCGCCGCGCGCGCCGGCTGCGTCCGCAAGCGCCGGACCGCGATCCCAGCCGCGACAAGCTCATGGGCGGCCAGCAAGGCCGGCGGCAGCGGCGTCGGGTCGAGCGCGGCCAGCGCCTGCTCGGCCTCGTCGAGCCGGCCGATCAGCACCATCAGGCGAATGGCGATATTGCCGGCATGGGCGGCGTTGACCCGGTCGCCATGCGCTTCCAGAACCTTGCGCGCCCCCTCCAGCACCTTCGGCGGCCAGGTGAGATCGCGCGATACGAGCGCGATCTCGGCCTCGGCGACGACACAGCGGGCGCGGGCCACCGCCTCCCGCGGTCCGAATGCGCGCGCAGCGCTCTTCAGCAGCGCCTTGGCGCGGATGAGGTCACCGAGCTGCGCCATGGCGATGCCGCGCAGCGCCAGCGCAGGCGCATCGTCGCGCAGCGCCACCCGTTTCAGCGCGCCAAGCGTATCGCCCGATGCCAGCGCCTGCGCCGCGGCCGTAATCAGCGAGTCCATTCAAATCCCGTCACACTTGTCACTCCCGGCATTTGTCCCTCCCGCCGTAATCTTCTTTCAACGGCAGGCAAGCGCGCCGGATGCTACGACGAGAGACAGGCAAAGGAGAAGACCCATGACGGCAATGCTGAACGCAACTCGCGAGCAATGGCTGGCGGCGAGACTTGATCTGCTCGAGGAGGAAAAGGAACTGACCCGGCGAAGCGATGCGCTGGCGGCCAAACGCCAGCAATTGCCCCGTGTGAGGATCGGCAAGGACTACCACTTCGACACCGAAGGCGGCGGTGCTTCGCTGAAGGATCTCTTCGGCGGGCGTTCGCAGCTCCTGATCTATCATTTCATGTTCGGGCCGGATTACAGCGCCGGATGCCCCTCCTGCTCCTCGATCGCCGACGGCTTCAACGGTTTCTTCGTCCACCTGGAAAATCACGACGTCGCCTTCTGGGCGGTCTCGCGCGCGCCGCTTGCAAAGCTTGAGGCCTTCAAGCGGCGCATGGACTGGAGCTTTCCCTGGGCCTCGTCAGCCGGCAGCGATTTCAACGCCGATTTCAGCGTCTGGTTCAGCCCGGAGCAGCAGCGTCTCGGCGAGATCGAATACAACTACCGTCGCGAACCGCCCGCCCCCGAACCGCCGGCGGGCAAGACCGTGCCGGACTGGCAGTCGCGCGGCAGCGACGAACCCATCGTCCAGATCGCGTCCATGACCGGCACCGACGTTCCCACCTACACCCGCGACCGCCCCGGCGTCAGCGCTTTCGAACTCATCGATGGCGGCGTCTACCACAGCTATTCCAGTTATGCGCGCGGACTCGACGGGCTCTGGGGCGTGTACCAATGGCTGGACCGCGCGCCGAAGGGCCGCAACGAAACCGGCATCTGGTGGCGCCACCACGACCGCTACGGCAAGGAGTGACAACAATGGCGCTCTTCTCTCACGCCTCAAAACGGGCTGACGACGTCAGCCCCTCCCTCGGCACCGCGAGTTGGCTGTCGATCGCCGCCGCTGACGGACCCGCCGACGAGCCGGTCAAGCCCGCTCTCGCCGCCGCCGATTTTCTGTCTCTCGCCGCCGCCCCAACATTTGCGATCATGGCGCTGCTGACGGCAGTAACCGGCAGCGCCGACACGATCTGCACGACTACATCGGATGCCTTCCCGATCGGCGGGATGGTGCCGATGTACCTGCTGATGAGCGCCTTTCACCTGGCTCCCTGGCTGGGGCTTGCCAGCAGGCTGGGGCTGGGGTGCAGATGACGGTTCGGCGCCTCTGACATTGCTTCGCGTCCCGCTTGAGCAAACGCCTCCGGGAAAGCGCGCCGTTCTCTCTGGTTGTGATTGTCTTACGCACCGAAACTATGCCATGACCGATCCACTATGACGCAACGGATAAAGGTGCGACATGAAGAAGATCGGTTTTCTCTCGTTCGGGCACTGGACGCCCTCGCTTCAATCGCAGACGCGCTCGGCGGGCGATGCGCTGCTGCAGTCGATCGACCTTGCCGTGGCGGCCGAGGAGCTCGGCGCCGATGGTGCCTATTTCCGCGTGCACCATTTCGCCAGGCAGCTCGCAGCGCCTTTTCCGCTGCTGGCGGCCGTCGGCGCCAGGACCAACCGGATCGAAATCGGCACGGCCGTGATCGACATGCGCTACGAGAACCCGCTCTATATGGCCGAGGATGCCGGTGCTGCCGATCTCATCGCCGGGGGGCGGCTGCAACTCGGCATCAGCCGGGGCTCGCCCGAACAGGTGATCGACGGCTGGCGCCATTTCGGCTATGCGCCGCCGGAAGGTCAGAGCGAGGCCGACATGGCCAGGCATCATGCCGAAGTCTTCCTTGAGGTGCTGCGCGGCGAAGGCTTCGCCAAACCGAACCCGCGGCCGATGTTTCCGAATCCACCCGGCCTCCTGCGTCTCGAGCCGCATTCGGAAGGCCTGCGCGAGCGTATCTGGTGGGGGGCGAGCTCCAACGCCACCGCCGTCTGGGCCGCCAAGCTCGGCATGAACCTGCAGAGCTCAACACTGAAGGACGACGAAACCGGCGAGCCGTTCCACGTCCAGCAGGCCGACCAGATCCGCGCCTATCGTGAAGCCTGGAAGGCGGCCGGCCATACACGCGAACCGCGCGTTTCGGTCAGCCGCAGCATCTTCGCGCTCGTCGACGAACGTGACCGCGCCTATTTCGGCTTTGGCGGCGACGAAGGCGACAAGATCGGCTTCATCGACGAGAAGACCCGGGCGATCTTCGGCCGCAGCTACGCCGCCGAACCTGACGTGCTCATCAAGCAGCTTGCGGAAGACGAGGCGATTGCCGAGGCCGACACGCTGCTGCTCACCGTGCCAAACCAGCTCGGCGTCGCCTACAACGCCCACGTCATCGAAGCGATCCTCACCCACGTCGCTCCGGCGCTCGGCTGGCGCTGACAGCGAGGCTTGCGCGAGCCTTCAATAGAAGCGGTGGTGATGAGAAACGGCAGCTGTCGTCGGCCGCCATCATTTCGATGCACCCGGGACCTAACTGGCGCGGTCGACGTTGATGATGCGAGCCTTGAATCTGTCACATCGCGACCGACTTAAGGCTGCAGTCAAATCGCTCGAGTTGCCTAATGCCGCGCACGAACCTGAACGATATCCTGATCTTCATGGCCGTCGTCGATGCCGGAAGCTTTATCGCCGGCGGCCAGGCCATGGGCCTCTCCCGTTCGGCAGCGGGAAAGGCCGTCACCCGCCTGGAAGAGCGGCTCGGGGCGCGCCTGCTCAACCGGACAACGAGAACACTGAGCCTGACCGACGAAGGACGACTGTTCTACGAGCACGGGCTGCAGATCCTGGCATCGGTCGACGAGGCGGAGGCGAGCATTGCGGGGCAAAGCGGCACGCCGCGAGGCGTTCTCAGGCTTGCCGTTCCCGGTCTCTTCGGACGGCTCGTCGTCCTTCCCTTACTCGAAAAATATCTTCGCACCTGGCCCGACATGCAGGTCGAAGTGAACTTCACCGATCGCCCGGCCGACAACGTCGAAGATGGCTTCGATCTGGCGATCGGGATTGGCGCGACGCCATCGGCGGCCGACAGCCGGTTGATCGCGCGCGTGATCTCCAGTGACAAGGCGCGGCTCTGTGCCTCGCCCTCCTACCTCTCCGAACGCGGCATGCCTCGCGATATAGGGGATCTGGCGGCCCATGACTGCCTGTTCTTCACCAGCCGCGGCCAAAGGCAGGGCTGGCGCTTTCGCAGTGGTGGCGGCTGGATCAAGGCGCAGGGGCGCAGCCGCCTGAGGCTCGACAGCGGAGAAGCCGTTCGTGACGCCTGCATGGCCGGCCTCGGAATCGCCCTTCTTCCGCACTTCGTTGTCGCCGCCGAGTTGACCGCCGGTCGTCTCCGGCAGGTCCTGTCTGACCTCGAAACCGACGACACGAAGATCGTGGCGCTCTATCCCGACAAAGGCATGCTGGAGCCGCGAGTGCGCTGCTTCATCGATCTGTTGTTCGAGGAAATCGGAGGGCAAGGCTAGGGCCTGCGCGGGGCTCATGCCACGGCCTTGTCAAAACCGCGAAAGCTCTTGAGCGCCAGCGGAAAGAGGGTCGCAGCGAGGTAAGCGAGGCCGCAAAGGAGCAACGCCGCGCCAAGCCCGATCGTGCTGATCAGCGCGCCACCGACGAGGCCGCCGAAGGGGATGAGGGCAAAGCAGAGAGCGGTATTCATCGCCGTGACGCGGCCGGTCAGCGGTTTGGGGATGCGCTCGAAGATCACCGCCGACAGGATAGGGTTGAGGAAACCGGAGGCAAAGCCTGCGATTGCGAGCGTCGCAAAGACGGAGCCGAGCGGCGCATCCACCGCGAGCACCAGAAAGCGTGGACATCCGGTCAGGAGGAAAGCCACGGTATAGACGATCAGACGCGGCATGCGCTCGCCAATAACAGCGGCAATCGCCGCCCCCGCGACGGAAGCGCCGCAGAAGGCGGCGAACATCGCTCCGAGCAGCTCCGGCCCATGACCGGCGTTCTTCGTCCAGACGGGCAGCAGCACGGCGTGATAGGCTTGATCGAGCAGATTGGTGATCGCCACCATGGTGACAATACTGACGAGCACGGCATCGCTGCGCAGAAAGCGCCAGCCTCCCCGGAGATCGTCGAGATAGGATGAAGCTGGCCGCGCGTCGGACGCGGCGAGGATCGCAGGAGTGCGGCGGATGCCCGGTATGCCAGTCGCAATGATTACGGTGGCCGCGGCAAAGGTGGCGGCGTTGACGATGAGCGCCTGCCCCGGGCCGATCAGCCCGATCAGCAAGCCGGCGCCGGCCGCGCCCATCGTCGAGGCCAGCCGCTCGATGGCGCTGGAGACGCCGGTCACCCGTTCGAGCGGCACATCGGCGAGAGCGGCGATATCGGGAACCATCGCCTGCTTGGCGGCGTCGGAGGGACCACGCAGCACACCCATGGCAAAGACAAGAGGCAGCAGCATCGGCACCGTCAACACGCCGAAGAGATCGAGAAGCGGAACGAGACCCACCACAGCCATGGAAGCGGCGTCGCAGATGATGGCGATGCGCTTGGCGCCGACCCGGTCGATCAGCGGCCCGCCGAGCGCTTTGGCGAGCACGTAAGGCAGCATCTCTATCATCGCCGTCAACCCGGTCAGCACCGGGCTGCCGGTGGCGCTCAGCACCAGCCAGGGAACGGCGACAGTCGAAAGCCGGGTGCCGGACAGCGATAGCGTCTCGGCGGCGGCGAGCGCGAGAAACGGCTTGCCCCTTCTCACGGCTCGTTATCCCGCTCGCGGTGCGGAACACGGCCTGGATAGGGGAAGGCGTGCAACATGACATAGAAGGGAACGATGTCAGGATTGCGAGACGCCGCCTCCCCCAACGGCGGGGCCTCCCGCATCGCTTCGAGAATGATATCGCTCAGCCGTTTCGTCAGGGCTTCGGCCTTTTCAGCGGTCATCGGGATGATGATGTCGTCGGCGGCCGTCGCCTTGCGCCATTTGGCCGGCAGCTCCGCATATTCCTCAAGCGCCTGCTGCATCTGGCCAACCTGCAGCGAGAGCGCCGCCTGATTGAAGGCGACATCGAGATCGAGCGCCTCCCCCTGCGTCTCGCTTGCGGGCACCGAGGTCAGCTCATGGCGCGCGCGCCACCAACGGTCGCGTCGTGAGCCATGCGGCGCCTCCTCGATGAAGCCATATTGGGCAAGCTGGCGCAGATGATAGCTGGTCGCGCCGCTGTTCAGGCCGAGCCGCGCGGCGAGCTGCGTCGCCGTGGCGGGGCCGTCGATCCTCAGCATGCCGAGCATGCGCAGGCGGACGGGGTGCGCCAGCGCCTTCAGTGCGGTGGGTTCGGGCACGACCCGGCTGACGGTCCGGGAGATGGCGGCATCTGGGGAGGGTCGGGGATTGTACTCATTCATGACCCAAGGATACAATCGCAAACATATCTTTGCAAATATTTCTTTGCAGACCTTTTCCGAAGGAGATTCGAAAACGATCTTCAGCGATGGCCAGGCTTGATCACACGCCTACGAGAATGATTCTTCTGCGCGGTTTGTGGGAAAACATGCCATGGCAGGTGAAGGCGGACAGCCCGATCTCAGGGTTCAAACCCCAGCCAAAGTGAAGATGGCGCAGGGCTCGGCGATGCCGCGCAGGGCATGCTCGCCGAGCGGCGTCAGCGCGGCCTCGGTATTCGCCGCCACGGCACCTGAGATCAGAACGCCGTGGCCGAGCGGCTTGCAGAGCCCTTCCAGCCGGCTGACCAGATTGACCGCCGGGCCGATGGCGGTGAAGTCAAGCCGGTCGGCGGCGCCGATATTGCCCCAGAGGATTTCGCCGAAATGCAGGGCGGCGCCGAAGGGCAGCGGCGCCAGCCCCTCAGCCTCGCGCATCCGATCGAGATGGATCATGCCGGCGCGGCTGGCGGCGACGGCCCGAAGCGCCGCCTCGCAGGCTTCTCGATCAGCCCGGGCCTCGTCACCGGAAGCGGCGGTGACGGGAAAGATCGCCAGCACGCCGTCGCCGATGAATTTCAGCACCTCGCCGCCGAAGGCGTGCACGGCGCCGGCGACGCGGTCGAAATAGGCGTCGAGCGCTGATATCATCGCCTGCGGCTCCGTCACCTGGGAAAGTGCGGTGAAATCCCGCAAATCGGCGCAGAGAAGAGCGGCGCGAATGGTTTCGCCGGTGCCGCGGGCAAGTGCACCGGACTGAACCCGAGCCGCACTGCGCCGGCCGAGATAGGCTTCAAGCAGTGCCGCCCGCGCCTCCCGCGCCGCAAGGGCCGTAAGCGGCGCGGCGGCAAAACGCGCGATCTCCTGCAGCCGCGCGGCTTCATCAGGAGAAAATTCGTCCGCCCCCGTCCTCCTGCCGACGCCCGCCCAGCCGAGCACAGCGCCGTCCCGCGAAGCTCCAATGCTCTCCTCCCAAACCGGCCCAAGCCCGGCCAGCCATTCGCGCCCGGCATCGCTTTGAGGTGCGGCGGCAAAACCCAACGCCTCGATGACGGCTCCGGTTTCGGCTCGCCACAGCCAGGTACGGCGCGCGATGATCGGATGCGGCACCGAAAGTGTCAGCGCGCCGCCGGAAAGCGCCAAGCCATCGGCCAGCAGCCGGCGCCCGAGCTCGGCCAGAAACCGTTCGGGACCGGGCGAAGCCGCAGCCTCGTCAATCAGCCAGGCAAGAGAGGAAGGCAGATCCATGGGTTAACATTGGCATTGCAACAGGACGTGGGCAACCCCGAGACATCAGCCCACGGACACTCCCGCGGCCTCTGAGGTGGTCTCCGGTATCCGCCTGTTGGCAACCAAAACCCCCGACGTCATCCTCGTCCTTGTGCCGAGGATCTGCGACGATCCAATTATGCATCTGAAAATAAACGGTTTTCGTTCAAACAACTGCCCTGGTCAGATACTCGGCACAAGGCCGGGCATGACGGAGGAGACTTTGTCGGCAACTGAGGACACCTCAGGTGTCCGGGGGATTTCCTTTCGGCACTTGCGCCAGCCGGGTCCCTCCGCACCCCTGTCAACCCCACCGTCCAACAACTCTGTGGAAAACCATTCACCACGGTGGAAAACAACCCAATAAACACTTTTAAATTGCGCGACATTGATTCGATTATGTGCCAGCCTGTCATTAGCGATTGAGGGGTTGCGATGGGCACGACATACTGGCCGAAAGACCCGCTTGACGGGAATGACATGACGCTGCTGACGTCGATCCTTCGACGCTGGTGCGAGCGCTATGGGATCGACTTTACAGCCGAGGAAAGCAAGCGGAAGGCGAAGGAACTCGTGGAATGGTTCGAGTTCGGCGTCAAGGATCCGGCCGAGCTTGAAGAGCTGATCGACGGAAAGCACTGGCTCGTCAGCCGCATTTGAGCGCATTCGTTATTTCAACGGATAAAGGCCGGGCGAAACATCGCACCGGCCCTCGTTTGTCTGCCTCTGTCAAAGGCTTTTTAGTAGTCATCCCGCCAGCGGCGTTCGCGGTCCCAGCGCCGCTCATAGCCCCAGCGCGGGCTATCCCAATCGCGATGACGCCGCTCCCAGCCCCAGCGGGGCGGACCGCCATAGAAAGCTACAGGCGGCGGGCGGTGCCAGTTGCGCCGGCATTCGCCCCAGCGGGTCAGGTGCCAACCGCGACCACAGGCGTAGTCGACCTTTGTGACAGTGCTCTCAACCTTGATTGCCCCGATCGGCATCGCCTGAGCCGTGCCGATCGAGAGGCTGCCAGCGAGCAAGGCAGCCGCGATAGAAAGTGCCTTCATCGAAAACTCCATTTCATCCAGCCGCAATCACCTTAGGACCGCCAAATTGAACTGGAGATGAACTGTACGTTCATGTTTGCGGACGAAAAAGCAGCACTTTTTTGACCGCGGCAAACCGTTCTTCCCGTAGCGTCAAGCGCTTGAGGGGCGTCCCGCCGCCTGCCGAAAACCGTTCATCTCCTGCCGTAAAATGGATCTGGACCGGGGTTGCGCCCGGCGGCGACCTCGGTGAGCCGTCCGAGGTAATGCGCCCAGCCTTCCTCGTGGCCAGCGCACTGCTCCGCACTCGGCAGGCCGCTATGGGTGAGCCGCAAAAGCGTCCCGCCTCCCTGTTCGATCAGGTCGATCTCGACCAGACTCGACCCGGGCGGCACCACCTCGCTGCCGTCCCAGCCGAAGCTGTAGGCAAGCCGATGCACCGGCACCACCTCGCGAAACGAGCCGCGCGCAAAACGGGCGCCGGTGACGTTGACGAGATAGAGCCCGCCGGGCTCCGGCTCGACCTCGGCCTCCGTCCCCATCCAGCGCAGGATCTTCTCCGGATCGGTCATCAGCGCAAACACCGCCGCCGGCGGCGCTGCAAGATGCGTCTCGCGGCGCACGACGAAAGATTCTGGCATCGCTCTCTCCCATGGTTGCTGCTCTACCCCTCAGTGAGGCGGAGCAGCATGCTTTTTCGACATGGATATTCCTCAGCAGAAGCATGTAGGCGGAAGGGCGTGCTCAACAAGGGTGGTGGAGCATGTGCCCTTCGCTGACGCTCAGCGCATTCGCTCCCATCGTCGCTCACCCCCTCATCTGCCCTGACGGGCTTCTTTTCCCCGCTGGGGCGAAGGGGAAGCAAGCCTCACGGTGACCATACCTACCGCAAACATCTCAAATGGAGCGAGGCGCCCGCCGCGATTCCCCTTCTCCCCAGCGGGGAAAAGAAGCCCGGCAGGCAGATGAGGGGCGGGGAGCGAAAGCGATGAACGCCTTGAGCTGCAGCGAAAGGCAAATGGCCATATTAGAGGACACACCAACGCACCCATCCGGAAACCATCTTACCCTATTGCCAGCCCGCCGCCTTGCCCCTATTGTCCGCGCCGTTCTCAGGGCGGGGTGAAAGTCCCTACCGGCGGTATGCAGTTTCGATTGCGAGCCCGCGAGCGCCTTCCTCGGAAGGGTCAGCAGATCAGGTGAGATGCCTGAGCCGACGGTCATAGTCCGGATGAAAGAGAACGTGCGCTGCTGCTGCCCTCCGGGCTGGCGGCGGATGCTCGTGATCGCCTTGGGTGATGTGTCTGTACGCCAAAGGAGATTACCATGACACCCACCCGTTATGCCTTCGTCAAAGCCGGCTGGCACGCCGATATCGTCGACCGTGCGCTTGAAGGCTTCCAACAGCTTGTTCCCGCCGAACAGATCGACATATTCGATGTCCCCGGCGCTTTCGAAATGCCGCTTTTGTCGCGCGATCTTGCCGCGACCGGACGTTACGCCGCCGTCATCGCCGCTGCCTTCGTCGTCGACGGCGGGATCTACCGCCACGAATTCGTCGCCCAGGCCGTCGTCGACGGCCTGATGCGTGCCGGCATGGATACGGGCGTGCCGGTGCTATCCGTTTCGCTGACACCGCACCAGTATCAGGAGACGGAACACCATACCCAGATCTATCGCGCGCACTTCGTCGAGAAAGGCCGCGAGGCGGCACGCGCCGCCCTGATGATCGGCAAAACGCGCGCCGCCCTTGCGGCATAGAAGCCCGCGCGACAGGCGCAGGATCGGTCCGCTATCCCCCAACTGACGAAGTCGGCCAACCGCTCTTTCGTCATGCTCGGGTTTGTCCCGAGCATCTACATCAGGTGCAGCAGATCATCGGCCAAGGCCGAGGACGACGCCAAATAGAGGACGGGCTTGTCGACAAACTGACGGCGGGAGAAGCCCGCCGTCTTCTCCAACAGCAGAATAATTGATTCGACGCCCACCCCACGCTGTGGTCCACTCGATCCCGACATGTATCGCCATTCTTAATGCGTCCAAACCTCAAGGGAGCTGAAGATGAGCAATGCAATGCGCAGTGAAACCCCCATCGAAATTCCAGAAACACGGCCGATCGACACCAAGCTCGAAGTGGTCGTCATCCCCGTTTCCGACGTCGACCGCGCCAAACGCTTTTATGAGAACCTGGGCTGGAGGCTCGACGCCGACTTTGCCAATGATGTCGATTTCCGGGTGATTCAGTTCACCCCGCCGGGCTCCGGCTGCGCCATCATCTTCGGCAGGAACGTCACGGCCGCCGCCCCCGGCTCAGCGCAAGGGCTCTACCTGATCGTCTCCGACATCGAGGCCGCGCGGCGCGATCTCATCGCCCGCGGCGTCGAGGTGAGCGAGGTCTTCCACGACGCATCGGGCGTCTATGCCGGCACGGACGAGCCCTATCTCTTCGGCCGCCTGCGCGTCGCCGGCCGCGACCCCGAGCACCGCAGCTACCGTTCCTTCGCCTCCTTCAAGGATCCGGATGGCAACGGCTGGTTGTTTCAGGAAGTCACCACCCGCCTGCCGGGACGCATCGACGCCGATGAGACGGCCTTCTCGACATCGAGCGACCTTGCGGCGGCACTCCGCCGCGCCGCCCAAGCCCACGGCGAACACGAGAAACGCAACGGCGGCAAGCATGACGAGAACTGGCCGGACTGGTACGCCGAATACATGGTCAGCGAGCAGGCCGGCAGGCAGCTGCCGTTGTAGGTTGCGGCGACAGACGCTGGGAGTACCCGCTTCGCCTTCGAGCCCCTCAGGGCGAGGCTTCTTTCCTTTCTAGGGGTGCCATGCGGCACCCCCGTCTCTGCTCGTCCCAAGTCGCGCGCCATAGCCCGCACCTCATCGATCAAATATATCCCGCCACTGCTTCTCGCCGATCAGACAATCCGTCGTCGGCGCGTCGGCGGCGATCCTCTCCACCCCAGGCGACGGGGAAATGCCGCTGATCTCGAGCACCAGCTTTCGGCGCACGGCGATGGCGAAATCCTCGATCTTGTTGACCGGCAGCACGAAGCTGCCGGGGCCGCCGATCACGCAATCGGCATAATATTTGTCGAGCCCGCCGGGTGCATCGGAAGGACGCAGCATGATGGTCAGCCCGTTGATGATCATGCCTGATGCCACCGCCTTGTCGCGGGCGGGTGTGACAGGATCGCCGGAATTGTTGGGGCCGTCGCCGGAAATGTCGATCACCTCGCGCCTGCCGCGAAAGGGACCGGTGATGATCATGCTGGCGCCCTGATCGATGGCGGTGGAGATCGAGGTGCGTCGTTGCGTGGCGATCGGCCGGGCATCGAGCTTGTCGGCGAAAGCGATCGCATCCGCTTCCGTCTCGATCACCTGCCAGTCGATCATCGAATCCTGGACGACATAGCCAGCCCATTCGAAATAGCTGATGGCAATGCGGCCGGTGAGACCGCCCTTGACCGCATCGATGAATTCCTTATGCTTCAGCGCCTCGACATAACCGTCGCGCTGAATGCCGATCTCCTCGAAATCCATGGACCGCGAGGTGTCGACGGCAAGCACAAGCGTCACGTCGACCTCGTTTCCGCCCGCCCCAGCTGCCGGCGCGACGCCGGTAATAGCCATGAGCACAGCAAGTGTCGTCAGCATCGGCAAATCCTCGTCAGGAAGCGAAGAAACTGTAACACAGCTTGCGGAGGTGCGGGTGCTCGGACGCGCCGGCGGTTTCAATTTTCAGTGATGACAAAGCGCCAGGCGCGCCAAATTGAGGGTGTCGAAATCGTGGCGCCTGTGAGTGCTCGTTTGGCGTATTCCCGGGCCTTATGTCAGGCCTGCTATGGGACATCTGTCCCTTATGCCATCCCGCATTCAGTGGAGCGGCAACCACAATGGGCTTTTCCATGTCTTCAGCGCTTCCAGAAAGACCTGAAGGCGCAAGGGCAGGAAGCGCCGGGTGGGGTATACGGCATGTACGAAGATTTCCTCCGACGACCAGTCGGGCAGCAGGCGGATGAGCTCACCTCTCCGGATTTCGTCGTCGCAATAGGTCGAGGGCAGCAGCCCGATTCCGTGGCCGCGATAGGTAAAGGCGCTGACTGCATCAAAATCCCGGCTGGAGACCGGCCCCTTAACACGGACGTCGATCGCTCGCCGACCGCTGACCAGATGCCACTCCCCTTCGCCGTTGCGGCCGTTCAGGAGCACGCAATCATGATCCCTAAGGTCCTCCGGCTTCGAAGGAAGCGCCCGGCCTTCGAAATAGCTGGGTGCGGCGACGAGATATCGGACGCTCTTGCCGAGCCGTTGCGCGACGATGGAGGAGTCCTTCAGCTCGCCGAAACGGATGGCGAGGTCGATATTTTCGGCGATCAGATCAAGAAACAGATTGGTGACGAAAAGATCGATTTGAATATCGGGATAGATCTTCAGAAAACAGGAGACGAATTCGTAGAAGGGTTCCTGCCCGAAGATCACCGGAACGGAGATCTTCAACAATCCCTCCGGCTTTCTTTGCGTTTTCGTAAGAGCCTGCTCGGCGTCCACGAGATGAGCGAGCGGCTCGCTGCACCTATTGTAATAGGCCTGCCCCTGCGCGGTAAGACTGAGCTTACGCGTCGTGCGCTGGATGAGCGTCACACCGAGCTGTTCTTCTAACGATGTCACCTTCCGACTGACAGTTGAAACGGGCATGCCGAGGGAATGGGCCGCACGGCTGAAACTCCCGTACTGCGCCACCTTTACGAAAACAGCGATGTCGTTGAGGTCCGCCATGCCTTCACTTTTGCATCATTGCAAAAGAGAATCCAGATATTTCCATCTAATCGAGCAATAGGGTTTTCGCCATATTCACCTTGCGAAAACACACCAACCGATGGCCGGCGCTAAGGCGCCGGCCCATCTCGAGCGACCCGCCCTCGCAAGGCTCGTGTTGCCCGAACCAGATTAATGGAGTTCAACATGACCAAGCAAAAGACAGTCATCATTACCGGGGCCTCCCAGGGTATCGGAGCAGGCCTCGTCAATGCCTTCGTCGAACGCGGCTACAACGTCGTCGCCACCTCCCGCCAGGTCAGCGCGTCGGATGCTCTCACGGCTTCCGACAGGCTGGCCCTCGTCGACGGCGACATCGGCGATCCCGAGACTGCGGCCCACGTGGCCAAAACCGCGATCGACCGTTTCGGCTCGATCGACGCGCTCGTCAACAATGCCGGCATCTTCTTGGCCAAGCCGTTTGTCGATTTCACGATGACGGATTTCAGGACGTTGTCTTCGACCAATCTCGAAGGTTTCATCCATCTGACCCAACTGGCCGTCAGACAGATGCGCGCACAGAAGTCAGGCGGCAGCGTCGTCAGCATCACGACGCCCTTGACCGATCATCCGATCGCCGGCTTCTCCGCTTCGGTGTCGATGATGACGAAAGGCGGCATCAACGCGATCTCCAAGAACTTGGCGATGGAATATGCGAACGAGAAAATTCGCTTCAATATCGTGGCTCCCGGTGTCGTGGACACGCCGCTGCACAAGGACAATCCGAAGGATTTCCTGAGCACGCTGTCGCCGATAGCTGGCATTTCAAATGTCGATGAGATCGTCGAAGCGGTCCTCTTCCTGACGGAAGCCCCGCGTATCACCGGGGAGGTGCTGCACGTCGACGGCGGAGCACATCTGGGCAAATGGTAAACCATCGAAAAGCGCAGGCAGCCAGCGCGGAACGGCGGCTGCAGGACCTCGGCATCACGCTTCCCCCGCCGCCGACGCCGTTCGGGGCCTATGTCGAGGCGATCCGGACAGGCAAGCTGGTCTTCTTCAGCGGCATGCTGCCGGTCATCGACCGCAAACCGCGCTATATCGGCCGCGTCGGCGGTACGCTGACGGCCGAAGACGGCAGGAAGGCAGCCGAAACGGCGACGCTCAGCGCCCTCGCCGCCGCCAGAGAGTACCTCGGCTCGCTGGACAGGGTCGTCAGGGTCGTCAAGCTCGGCGTCTATATCGCCACCGAAGGCGATTTCCGCGACCACCCGAAGGTCGCTGATGGAGCATCCGAAATGCTGCTCCAGGTCTTCGGCGAGGAAAGACTCTCCGGCCGCGTCGTCCTCGGCGTCGCCAGCCTGCCCTTAGGTGTGCCGATCGAGATCGAGTTCGTCCTCGAAGTCGAAGATTGAATGATCAGGGCGCGCCTCGGCGCGCCCCGCATCCCTGGCATCGCCGCCTCACCCTCACCCGGCAATCAAAAGCAAGACATAGGCGATCACGCTCACCATCAAGCCACGAAAGGCGAAGGTGACGCAGCGATATTTGTTGCAGGCGATGGCAGAGAGGATGTTGGCGTTTTCAAAATACTGGTCGAAGAGGTAGCGCTCGTCACGGCGAACAGCGGCCTCGAAGAACATGTCGCGATGCTTGGGCCAAGAGCCCCAGAACAGCGAGGTGGAGGCGCCGAGACGCCGCGGCAGCACGACAAGAATCGCCGACAGGATGGAGAAGACCGAGGCTGCGGCAAGCAGGCCGGAAAACAGTATGCTGCCCGGCGTGCCGCCTGTGTAGCGCCCCAGGCTGAAGACGGCCCGCACCTCGCTGGAACTCACCAGAAAGGCAAGCATGAAAGTAAAGATATAGGCGGCCTTCTGATCGGATATCTTGATCTGATCATAAAATATGTCGTTGATTTTCTTGATATGATCGAAATACTCGGTGCTGACGTCCCCGCTTGAGGGATTGCTCAGCATTACCTCAGTGGCATTTTCAAACTCGCTCACCTGAATACTCCGTACCCCAAAGTGTTTCCCTGATATTACACTCCTCGGCGAAAGCAAGAACACGTGTGCAACATGCTTGACTTTTCCACTCTACGCGGACAAAGGGGAAGCGGGGTATGGGGTCGAGGACATGCGGGGTTATTCCAGTAACATCTGTCGCATCGGGATGGCGCTTGCGTTTGCCGTGCCCGGTTTCGGGCTGCCGGCGATGGCTGATCCCGTGCCGCGCGCCACGCCGGTCGCCGGCTCGGTGATCGCCCGAAAGACCGGCGAGGAAGTGCGATTCATCGACGTGTCGGACTGGCGCGTCGTTGACATCAACCAGGATCTGTTGACTGGCGACGTGCTGCGCACCAATGCCAATGGCCAGCTCGCCATCGTCTTTTCCGATCATACGCAGGTGCGACTCGGCCGCAATTCCTCCCTGCAAGTCAAGAAGATGGCCGCAAGCGGCGATACGGTGCTCAATCTCCAATCCGGCACCATCTGGGCACGCGCAGAGCGCGGCGGCCAGGGCCTGACCGTGGAAACACCGGCCGCCGCCGCCGCGATCCGCGGCACCGACTGGACGATGACTGTCGAGGGCGCCAAGACCTCGATGATCGTGCTCGAAGGCCGCGTGGCGCTCTCCAACCCGCAGGGCAGCGTCGAGGTCAGCGAGGGTGAAGGGGCAGTCGCCACCATCGGCCAGGCGCCGCACAAGATCATCAGCGTCAATCCCGACGACCGCGAGCAAATGCTCTTCTATCTGGACCTGCGCGACGGCTTCGACCTGATGCCGACCTCGCCATTGCGGGCCGACCGCATGGCGACGGAGCGCCGCCGCCTGCTGGCGCTGCCGCCGGAGCGCCGCACCACCGAAGACTGGCTGGAACTCGCCGAAGTGCAGAGCGCCTTCGACGGACGCCAGGCCGCAGCCGCAACACTAGAGAATATCCGCGGCCGCAAGCTGACGGCAGCCCAGCAGGCACGCATCGACCTGATCGACGCCACCGTCGCCGGCTCTGAAAAGCGCTATGGCGATGCCGCCAAGCTCTTCCAGAAGGCCCTGCCGCATCTCGATCCGACACGCCGCAACATGGCGCAATATGGCGCCTATTTCGCCCGCTCGCTTGCCGATCCGAAGCATGCCGAACCGCCGCCGGCCAATACCACCGGCCCCTACGGCGCCATCATGCAGGCCTATACGGCCGGCTTCCTGCAAAACCCGCGCGCAGCTCTCGAGATCATCAAGAAAGCCGAACAGCGCTATCCCGACGATCCGACCCTGCCGGCGGTCCGCGCCCAGCTGGCGCAGCTCACCGACGACCGCGAACAGATGAAGGAGGCGATCGAACGCTCGCTGGCGCTCGACCCCGACCATCCGATGGCGCTCTCCGCTCGCGCGAGCTACAAGGCGGTTTATCAGAGCGACATCAACGGCGCGCTTGCCGATCTGAACCGCGCCATAGCACTTGCCCCCGGCGCATCAGGCACGCTGAATTCGCTCGGCCTGCTGGAGAGTTCGCGCGACGCCAATGGCGAAGCGGAAAAGGCCTTCAAGAAGGCGATCGAGCTCGATCCGCAGGACCCGCTGCTGCACGCGAACTTGGCAATCCTCTATCTCGACCAGGGGCGGATGAAGGAGGCCAAGCGCGAGATCGATACGGCAATCGCCCTCGATCCATCCTTCGATCTCGTCCTGCTCGCCCGCGGCCGCTATTACCTGCAGACCGGCGAGCGCGACAAAGCATTGCAAGATCTGCTTGCCGCCAGCACGGCCAATCCGGCGCATTCGCAGTCGCAGTTGATGCTCGCTGCCGCCCATTACGAAAAGGGCGACCGCATTCCATCCCAGCAGGCACTCGACAATGCCGACCGCCTCGACAAGAACGATCCGGCTATCTCGGCATTCCGCACTGCCGTCGATATCGACGATTACGACGCCGACGGCGCGATCCGCAACGCGCAGGAGTTCCTGCGCCGCTCGCGCGCCCGCGGCGGCGATTACAGCGGCCTCGGCGCCAATGCGAGCGCCGGCTCGACGCTGAACGACGCCTTCCGGCTCCAGGGGCTGGATGCCTGGGGCCGCTATTACGGCGATGCGGTTTTCGATCCCTTCCAAGGCAGCGGCTATATCGATCAGTCGATCAAGGGCAGCATCTTTCCTTTCGTCAACGCGACGAACTTCAGCGACGACAATATCATCCAGAACCGCGGCAACGCGTCGAGCTACTCATCCTTCATCCAGGGCCTGCTGATCTCTCCGCACATGCTCTCCGGCCGCTCGCGCTCGGCAACCCTATTCGACGTGCCCTTCATCGAAGGCTCGCTCGGCGGCGGCATCAACAGTGTCGACGGCCATACAAGGCGCATCGGCGAAGCCGATATCCAAGGCTATTCAAACGCGACGATCCCGATCAGCTTCTACGGCAATCTGACCTGGGAAGAACTGGCGCTCGACCGCGACTACCGGGATTTCGGCGGTGTCCAGACGGATAACAAGCTGCTGGGCGCCAACGGTTATCTGACGGCAACAGTCACGCCTGACGATCGCGTAGTAGCCTTCGTCAACCATGGCAAGAACGATGGAACCCTGAATGCGTTGTCCTCAAACACCGGGTTCATGGAACTCCTGTTCCGTGTCCCTATCGCGCTGCCTCTCTACACAACAGAGCAGACCGCACGAGAAACCACATATGCCGGCATCGGCTGGAGCCATACGTTTGCCTATGAAAACGTGTTGAATGGAGCGTTGCTTTATTCAAGAAGCAAATCGACCACGAACAGCGCGCTTGATGTCGACGTGGACCCGGTGTTTATCGGCGCAGGGGTTCCCTTCGTCATTCCCTTTACCAACGTCACTCAGGAGATCGAATCTCATACCTATATCGGCGCTTTGAGCCATTCCATAGGTGCCGGACCTTTGACATTTCGCTACGGCATCGAAGGCGGCTGGATGGATGCCAGCAGCAGCGTCGATACGACGCTCCTGGGCTTGACAGCTCCTCCCGATCGTACCGAGAATACCATCGATATCGGCCGCGCCTATGTCGATGTGCTGCATGAGATCACGCCCGATCTCAAGGGCGAATACGCCTTGTTCGCCACGCGCATGGAGGGGGACGGCATTGATATCAGCCGGCTGGAGCCGCGCTTCGGTCTTGCCTGGGCGCCGGTTGAAAACCATTGGCTGCGTGCTGCCTTCATGCGTCAGAGCTTTGATACCACCGTGCCGACTCTTTCCCCGATCGGCGTACTTGGGCTGCAGGCGAACCAGTTTTCGAACAATCTGCAAGGCTATACGGATACGGTCGCCCTCCAGTGGGATGCCGAATGGACCGACCGTTTCTTCACGTCAGTGGAGTACCAGCATCAGGAACTGCATGATTTCTCGATCGATTTTCCGCTCATCTCGCTGCCCTCGGATACGAGTCTGCCGATCTCGCGCGGCCGCATCGATCGCGCTGCCGTCACCGCCAACGTCGTGCTCGGCCATGGTTTCGGCCTTTCCGCCACCTACGCCTACATGGATTCGGAAAACAGGGATCCGCTCGAACCGATCTACGGCGGCCCCCTTCCCTTCATACCGCAGAATTCAGGACAGATTGCGCTGACCTGGGTCAACGAAGCCAAGGTCAAGGCGACGGTTGCCGCCAACTATATCGGCGAGCGCGACGGCGATCGGTTCGGCACCAAACTCGACGATTATTGGAGCCTCGACGCCCACTTGGTCTGGGAGCCCTTCGACAAGCGCATGGAGCTGGAAGCGGCCGCCTATAATCTGCTCGACGAGGACTTCGAGATCACGCCCGGCGTGCCCGGCTGGGGCCGCGCCTTCAAGGGCACCCTCAAAGTCCGCTTCTGATGCGGGTGCGGGACAAGCCCCTGCAGGCCAGGCAGACCAGGAGCCGCCATCTCAGGCTGCTGGTGCTATCGCTGACCACGCTGATCGCCATCTTGCTCCTGTCGCGCCTGCCCGCCTGGTCGCTGCTGGAGCTCAGAAGCTTCGACTATCTCTCGACCGTCGACGACCCCCGTCCGCCACCCGGCGGACCCGTCATAGTGGCGATCGACGAACCCTCGCTTGCCGATATCAATGCGCAGTGGCCCTGGCCGCGCAGCCTGCATGCCGAGCTCATCAGCCAACTGCGCGCCGCCGGCGCCCGCGTGATCGGCCTCGATATCATCATGGCCGAACCCTCTACATCTGATAATGACGCGGCGATCACCAGGGCGGTCGGCCCCGATGTGGTGCTGGCCGGCGACGAGACACTGATCGAGACGCCGCAGGCCTCGCAACTGATCCGCGCGACACCCCTGCCGCAAATGATCGAAGCGGGCGCCGTCACCGGCATCGCCTCGATCGATCTGAGCGGCGACGGCATCTTCCGGCGCATCCCGGGCTATGAGGATGGCTTCGCGGCGATGCTAGCAAAGGTCTCGGGCGTGGCGCCCGAAGCGCTGCCGGCTGGCCGGCTTATCCAATCCTTCGGCCCGGCCCGCAGCTATCCCACAGTCTCCTATTACCAGGCGCTTGACCCGAAGAACCTGTTGCCGCCGGGCTACTTCAAGGACCGCGTCGTGCTCGTCGGCTTAAGCCTGCAGAACGCACCTGCCATCGACAAGGGCGGTGTCGATGCCTTCGCCACACCCTATACAGTTCACACCGGCAAGCTGGTCTCCGGCGTCGAAATCCAGGCGACGATCTACGACAATATCCGCGGCGGCCTATCGATCGCCGAGGGCCGGCTGCCGACGGTTGCCGCCTGCATCCTGGTATCGGTGCTGCTTGCCGCCGCCACCGTCTGGCGCTCAACGGGCTGGCTGACGGTGGTGAACAGTGCGGCGGCGCTCCTCGCCTTCGCGGCCGTCAGTGCCGCCGGCATCCGACTTACCCATGTCTTCGTTTCACCGCTCGGCCCGACCGTCGCCTATATCTCCGTCGTCTTCGCCCAGGCCGCCTTCGATTTCGCCGAGGAGCGCCGCAACAAGCGTCAGATCACCCGCGCCTTCGCCCAATACATCTCGCCTGATCTTGTCAAGCGCCTGTCGAGTGACCCGTCGCAGCTGAGGCTCGGCGGCGAGCGGCGCACGCTTTCGGTGCTGTTCTCGGACGTACGCGGCTTCACCACGATCGCCGAGACGCTGAAGGACGATCCGGAGCAGCTGACCGGCCTGATCAACCGTCTGCTGACGCCGCTTTCAGACGTGGTGATGGATCACGGCGGCACGATCGACAAATATATGGGCGACTGCATCATGGCCTTCTGGAATGCGCCGCTCGACGACCCCGACCATGCGCTTCACGCCGTGCGCGCCTCGCTCGCCATGCAGTCGGCGATTTCCCGGCTGAACGGGCAGCTGGAGCGGGAGGCGGCTGCACTCGGCCGCAAGCCGCATGTTTTGAAGATGGGCGTCGGCATCAACACCGGCGAATGCATCGTCGGCAACATGGGCTCGACCCGCCGCTTCGACTATTCCTGCCTCGGCGACAGCGTCAACCTCGCCTCCCGCCTTGAAGGCGCATCGAAGAATTACGGCGTGGCGCTGCTGCTCGGAGAAGAAACCGCCAGGCTGGTCGCTGACACCTATATCGTCGTCGAACTCGACCGCATCATCGTCAAGGGCCGCACCGCCCCCTCACCCGTCTTCACCGTCGTTCACAAAGCCGACGCCAAAGCGCTGGCCGCCCACCAGGCCTTCATCGACGCCAAATATTCCGCCACGCTCGCCCCGTCGGACCCGGTCTTCGACAAGCTGTCTGCCGATATTCCCGAGCTTGCCGGTTATTATGCGATCGTCAGGGATGCGCTGACGGAAGGCGGGGAGTAATCGCGCAGCGACAGTTGTGCACAGATGCTCCTCCAGGAACCGCTCGTTTTCCCCAACGCTGTTCCTTTGCATCCATCCAGCCTTGGCGCACCCGCCTCGCCCTTCGAGGCCCCTGCGGGGACCTCAGGATGAGGCTCTCTTGAGCTTCGGCGCGGCATCCTCCAACGCGCTCCTCATCCTTGTACGTTGCCGTTGCTGTATAGTGGCGTTGTGCGACTGGGATGCCTATTTCAGGTGGGAGTGGATGGGCGTGCCGCGTGGCACCCCCTCTGTCCTGCCGGACATCTCCCCCACAAGGAGGGGAGATCGGCTGGGCGTAACGGCTTCCCCAAACAACTAAAGCACCATGATTGTCGCTGCCGGCTGGGAAGGAGCGACGGTCAGGCCACTTGCCAATCTCCACCCTAGTCGGGGAGATAACGCCTCCCTTCTGGTAGATAGATTGTCAAGTCTTTCGGTGCATCGCGGCATCACAAGAAGGTGTGCGGCCGAGACGTTGACTCTCGTTTTTATTTACCTACTAGTAGGATGGCAATTAGAAAGGAATCTGCCGATGCAAACTCAATCTTCCCCCCAGTCCGACTGGCTGAGATCCTATTATTTCATCCGTGCCGCCTTCTCCGTGATCTGGATTGCCGCCGCCATTCTCCTTGCCCGGCAGCCAAGCGCCGTGGCCTTTCTGCTGGTGATCTATCCCCTGTGGGATGCGCTGGCCAATCTGGTCGACACCAGGGTCAATGGCGGCCTGCAGGCCAACCCGTCTCAGACGTTGAATGTCGCCGTCAGCACCGTCACGGCCCTCGCCGTCGTCATCGCGCTCGGCCACAGCACCTACGCGGTCCTGACCGTGTTCGGGGCCTGGGCGATCCTTTCCGGCCTGTTGCAGCTCTATACCGGCGTCAGGCGCTGGCGCATCTACGGCGCCCAATGGGTCATGATCATGAGCGGCGCGCAATCGGCCCTTGCCGGCGGCTTCATGATCAGCCAGTCCTTTGCCGCCGCCGCGCCGAATATCCTCGATATCGTGCCCTATGCCGGGTTCGGCGCCTTCTACTTCCTGCTGTCCTCGGTCTGGCTCGTCGTCGCAGTCCGTCGCAAGGCACGTGCATAAACGGCCCCGGCCACACGGCGGCAATCTCGGGGCATCCATCGCCACCGGCGGGGGTCGGGCACCAGCCACTCCCATGCTCTCGGCAGCACACGAGATTGGGGGAGACGCCCCCCTTCTTTCCGGCTATTAAGAGTGACCGCATATCCCGCCCACAGGCCCTGAGGTCACTCCATGGCTTTGAAAGTCCTCTTCATTGGCGGCACCGGCCAGATCTCCCATCCATGCGTCGAACGCGCCGTTGCCGAGGGCCATCATGTCAGCGTCTTCAATCGCGGCCTGAGAAGCACAGCCTTGCCTGACGGGGTAACCCCGATCGTCGGGGAACTCGGATCGAGCGCCTATGCCAATCTCGCTAAAGCGAACTATGATGTCGTCTGCCAGTTCATCGCCTTCACGCCAGATCAGGTGGCACGTGACATCGAGGTCTTCGCCGGAAATTGCCGCCAATATATCTTCATCTCATCGGCCTCGGTCTACGAAAAACCGCCGCGTCATTACGTGATCACCGAGAAGACCCCGGCGATCAATCCTTACTGGCCGTACAGCCAGGCCAAGATCGCCTGCGAGGAACTGCTCAGGAAATCCGGTGATCTTGCATGGACGATCGTCCGCCCCAGCCACACCGTCCGCACCGGCCTGCCGATCATGATGGGCGACAGCGACATCATGGCGAGGCGCATGCTGGACGGCGACCCCATCATCGTGGCCGGCGACGGCCACACTCCATGGACACTCACCCGCTCAGTCGATTTCGCGGTGCCTTTCATCGGCCTTTTCGGCAATCGCGCGGCGCTCCGTGAAATCTTCCACATCACCTCGGACCGCGCCCACATCTGGAACGATATCCAGAAGACCATCGCAAGATTGCTCGGCGTGGAGGCCAAGATCGTCCACGTGCCGACGGACACGCTGATCAAGTACAATCCGGATTGGATCGGCCCCCTCCTCGGCGACAAGGCTTGGACTGCGATCTTCGACAATTCGAAGGTCAAGCGCGTGGCTGGCGACTTTACCTGCGCCGAGAGCCTGGACGAAATCCTGGCCGACTCTATCATGCACCTCAAGCAGCGCCTGGCGAAGAGCCGCCCGCCGAAGGGGGAGCTGGATGCGTTGATTGATAGGATTTGCGCAGAGCAGAGTGCTCTTGGTTAGGTCTGCTCTTTAGGGCTGAGGCTCAAGGTCAGATAGAATTTAAGTCAGCATCTCCAAAAGGGCCGAGGGCGAACGGAGGAGGCCTCCCACCACGACCCCTACAAGACCAAGTGCCAACGCTCCCACAAGCCCGTGACTTTGCCAGCCGAAATAGGCACCTGCTGCGGTAGCTGTAACAGTGACCGAAATGTTCCACACGATCGCCACCAGTGACATCAACCGGCCCACAGCTCATTGCTTCTTTTTCGTCACGGTAGAAATCATCCTCCAAGCCCTTGATGGGTCTGATATAATAATCAACCTTCCTTCCCACCAGATAGGCCCCCGCGCTAATTCAGGACATACGCTCAAGAAAGCTATCCCTGTTTTCAAGGCATCGGCTTCCAAGGCTGTCACGCGATAGCCCAACGTCTGTTTTAACGCGCGGCATTCTCCAGCGCTTTTTATCAGGCGCGGCATCCTCCAACATCCCTCATCCTGAAGGCGCGCAGGCCAAAGGCCGGAGCCCGAAGACAGGGCGCAACCCTGCTTCTTGCCTACATCCGACACCGGCGCACCGCTCGCGCCTATTCTCGCCGCCGCGCCTCCACAGGAGCCTCCTGCCTGAAGCAGTCGAAAAAGCGCCCGCCATGCAGGGCAATTTCCCGATCGGCGAGAGCCAGGAACCGGGCGCCGTCACCCTGCACCGCCAGTCTGAACGCGGCATCGAAGTCTGCTGCCAGTTCCACATCGAGCTCCCGCAGGAGCCGCGGCGCCCACTTGCCGCGACCAGCCCATGCGCCGCGCCCGCGCAGCATCAAATCGGCGAGCTTCTGATAGAGAAGCGCGGCGATGGCGGCAATCTCTTCAGGCGGGCGGTGGCCGCGCAGGTCATCGGCGAGATCGGTGACCTGATAGCGCAGCATATCGTAGCTCGGGCCATCGAGAGGCTTCGGCCCTGCGGCAAGAACGCTCGCCGCCTTCGCCTGGATGAACCGCGCACGCTCGATGTCAGGCCCGACGATGCTGCCCGTCGCAACCATATGGACCATGATGGGACAGCCGCCCTCCGCATGCTGATGGAGATAAAACGCCAGCGTCTGCGGATCATGGACGAAGGCTTCGACCGGAAAACGGTCTTCGGTGAAGGATTCCCGCCAGGCCCGCTCGAGCGACGGAAATACAACGACGAGATCGATGTCCGAAAACTCGGTCCCCTCACCGCGCATGATGGAACCGGAAACATAGGCGAAGGCGGCCCCGGCATAACGGCTGGCCAGAGAGCGGCAGGCGGTGGCAAGCGTCCGCTCGGCAACAATTTGTTTCCCGATATCGTCCATGTTCTCGTCCTCGAATGCGGGAGACGAGCGGCAACAAAAAACCCGCTCGTTTCCGGCGGGTTGGTGTCTTCTGCGATGAACGGAATTCAGTTCACGCGTCTGCCACCCGCCGCCAAGCGGTGGTCGTAGACGTCGTGGAGACTGCGAAAATCCTGCTCATGGACGTAAGTTATCGCCCGCCGGCAACAGCGTCAATCCGCCAAGCACGCTTCCCCGCGACACTGTTTTCCGTCTAAGATGAGCCTAAGACTCGTTGAACAGGAAGCCCCGCCATGCCCCATCCCGCCACCGTCATTCCGCGTCCCGCACCGGTTTTGCTGCCGGTTGATGGCAGCGACGAGCGTTTTCCGGTGCGCCGCGTCTATTGCGTCGGGCGTAATTATGCCGACCATGCGATCGAGATGGGTCATGATCCGAGCCGCGAGCCGCCCTTCTTCTTCCAGAAGAACGCCGATAATCTGCTGCCGCCTGGCAATGCCTTCCCCTACCCGCCGCTGTCGAACGACGTGCATTACGAGGTGGAATGCGTGCTGGCGCTGAAATCGGGCGGTGCGAACATCCAGGCCGCGAATGCACTTGACTGCATCTACGGCTATGCCGTCGGCATCGATTTCACCCGCCGCGACCTGCAGGGCGAGGCCAAGAAGCTCGGCCGTCCCTGGGAACTCGCCAAGGCCTTCGAACATTCCGCCCCCCTCTCGGCGATCGTGCCGGCGAGCCGCCTCGGCCATCCCGCCGACGGCCGGATCTGGCTGGAGCAGAACGGCAGGCGCGCCCAGGACGGCGACCTCAACCAGATGATCTGGAAGGTGCCGGAGATCATCGCCGAACTGTCGAAGCTCTTCGTACTGGCGCCCGGAGACGTGATCATGACCGGCACGCCGGCCGGTGTCGGCGCGGTTGCCAGGGGCGACCGCATCACCTGCGGCATCGAGGGCGTCGCGATGCTCTCCGTCGACATTGTCTGAGGAGAGACCCATGCCCGTCTACGCCCTCGGCGGCCTGACGCCGAAACTGCCGCCCGCCGGCCTCCACTGGATCGCGCCGGATGCGCATGTGATCGGCGATATCGAACTCGGCGAGAATGTCGGCATCTGGTTCGGATCGGTGCTGCGCGGCGATAATGAGAAAATCACCATCGGCGCCGGCACCAATATCCAGGAAGGGGTGATGGCCCATACCGACATGGGCTTTCCGCTGACGACAGGCAAGGGCTGCACCATCGGCCACCACGCCATCCTCCACGGCTGCACGCTCGGCGACAACGTGCTGATCGGCATGGGTGCGACCATTCTCAACGGCGCCAAGATCGGCAACAACTGCCTCGTCGGTGCCAATGCGCTGGTGACGGAGGGCAAGGAATTCCCTGACAACTCGTTAATCGTCGGCGCACCCGCCCGTGTGGTGCGGGTGCTTGACGAGGCGGCTGTCGAGGGTATTCGCCGCTCGGCGGAAAATTATGTGGCGAATTGGCAGCGGTTCGGGCGGGATCTCAGGTAGATTGCGTGATTGCCGGTGGCAGCCCTCGCGGCCCTCATCGGAAAGCAAGCCTAGCGGCTGGCTGGCAACCTCGGACTTCGCGCAGGCCCGGCCACACGGCATACTGATCAACCCTCATCCTCGGATGCGCAGGCGAAAGGGCCGGAGCCTCGAAGGACGAGGACCGGTCACAGGCGCTTGAAACCGCTCACCAAACACCGGGAATCCACCGCCAGCGCACCCGTTCCATATACTCCGCATATCCTTCAAGCCCCTTGCGGGGATCAACGCATAGATCGACGCGAGTGACAGCGCTGTCCCGGCGGCGAGCAAAATGGCGGTTGCATAGCCGGGGTGGCGGATGACGGCGTAGGGGCCGCTGTCGATCACCTTGTGGTCGCGGTCGGTCTGGATGCGCACCGTCGGCTCGAAATGCCGGTTGACCGATTGTGCCCAGGTGAGGCCGAGATAGCCCGCGCTCATCACGAGATAGCCGAGGACAACGACCCACCAGGGTTGCGGCGCCCAGTGGAAACGGCCGTCATCGAACGCGCCGACCGGAAGAATGGCGGCAAAGAGAATGATCGTCAGCGTCGCGACCACGGCGTCCCAGCGCTTGGTTCCCTTCTGATATCGGCTACGCGCCGCAAACAACTCCGGATTCGTCCGCCAGATCCAGACGAGCGCGATTGCTGTCAGCGCCACGAAGAGGCCGAGAAAGATCCAGCCGCGCGGCCAGGCGAACGTGCCGGCGGGCCAGAACAGTGCGACAATCATCACTGCAACGGTTATCGCGAGCGATCCGAGCGACGGCGCCGCCGCAAACGAGCGACGCGGCCGGCTGTGTTCCTGCGTCATGACCGTTTTTCCGTTCCACCGGGCAAGCGCCTTCTGCTGTCGGCAGCGGCCGCAAAAGTCTGACTGTCCTACGCCTGATTTAGGAAGTGAAACGCGCGCAACAACCCGTGGCGAGACGGCAAATGAAACCGCCCCGATAACAGGCGTAATTGTTTCCGCAGTTGCGTGGCCGGAGACTGCCGTTGCGGCAGGATTGGATATTGCTGAAAAACGCCTATTCGGCCGCTTCCAAGAACTGGTTCTCGCCCGACGAAGCGGCAAGCGCCCGAACCTTGGCTTCCGTCTTGGCGATCAGCTGATAGAATTCGTCCTGTGCTTCCACATCCAGCTGAATGACGGCATTGACGTCATCAGGGGTATCGCAAACACAGGCAACCGCCGAAATTGGACAGATGCCGCCGGGATAACGCTTACCGGTCCCCGTGTAGGCACGACGGCCCCAGCGCTCGGAATACACCGTTTCCTCCCGATCGAGATGGAGGATCGTGCCTTTACAGGCGGTCACGATGGCCGCCTTGCCGTAGGCGAACCAATGATAATTCAGCTTCCGGAGAATATATTTGCCAGTGATGTCTTCGCCAGCCAGTTCGGCAGGGTCTTCTATCATTCGGATCATGAGAGCGTCCTCAACATGAGAGCAATATCCGTCATCTCTACTTGCCTCGCAAGTCGAAAAGTGCAGCTTTTGTAGTAGCTTAGTCACAAAGTGTTTCTGATTCTTACATCTTGCACGCGCCAGGCAGCTTGCTGGCCATGCAATCCATCGTCGAATTTCCTGCCTTTGCACCCGATTCCGCCTTTTCCAGCGGGCAGCCAAGCCGCCTTGCGTTTTCCCGTTGAGGCCCAATATATCAAACCTGGATCGGCCAATCAGCCGTCGGATGGCGGCTCAACTGGTCCGCCGGTTCACACCAGCAGGAGTGCCCCATGGTCGAAGCCGTCAACCGCATCTCCTCCACGGCCGCGTCCGAGCCCACCAAGGTCGGCATCAGCACCTCGATCGGCTCGGAACCCGACAATGCCTGGGTTGCCGCCCGCCAGTCGCAGATCACGGCCGATCAGCACGCATCCAAGGGAGCCGCGGAGACGAATGGTGCGGGCACTCTTGTTCCGCATGCGGATCTGCTTGTCGACCACGAGGAGCATCCACGAAAGCAGCATGGGCATGCGCGATCGGGCGAAGGGGAAGAGGCCGGCGAAGACGCGGAACAGCCGCTCCTGTCTGGTGAAAGCGAGCGGATCGGCACCCGCAATTTCGACGACGATACGCCTTTCGGCGAGCGCGTCGCCATCCTCTGACGAAGTCCCGCTCCGCCGTGTCACAGCCCGTCCACAAGCTGAGCTTCGATCGCCGCCTTGTCGATGACCGACCAGACTTCGATGATTTTTCCGCCGCGAAATTCGTAGATCACGTTTTCGGTAAAGGAAAGGTGCCTGCCGTTCACATCCAGCCCGAGAAATTTTCCTTTCGGCGAACAGTCGAAGCCCAGACGGCAGGCAACGTAAGGCGGATCTATAAGAAGCATTCGCACATTGAAAGAAAGATCGGGAATCAGATCGAAATCCCGCACCAGCATGGCGACATAGCCCGCAAGTCCAAGCCGCCGGCCATTACGGACCGCATCCTCGTCGACGAACTGGCCGAGATCGGGCCAGTCCTGCCGGTTCAGGCAGGCGATGTAGCCTCGGTAAAGATCGGCAAGTTCGGCTTTGGTCACGAACGAATTCCTTGCTCGGCTGAAGCATTCGGCAGCGGCGGCGAACGCGCCGACTCGCGGCTTTCAGCTCAGGAGAACTCGCCGGCGCGGGGACCGGCAAGCGTCACGCGCCAGCCTGTGCGCGACTGGAAATCCTGGGTGGCCAAAAACGTGTAACCCGTCGTGCGCCAGGGCTTCACGGTGCTGGTCAGATTGTCGAGCACATAATCGCCGCCGGCCGTGCGGGCAATCAGAACGACGTGGTTCTGATCATGCGGTCCGATCACGACGGAAAGCGCCAGCCTGTTCGATGGAAAACCCGCCTCGATCAAGTCCTTCATCTTCTGCAGCGCATAGTCCTCGCAGTCGCCACGGCCGGCAGCTGGCAGTGACCAGACATCCCCATTTCCGGATGACGAGCGATCTTCCGCCGAAACGATACGTCCGTTTACGGCACGATTGACCTTTTGAAGAAGCGCTATTCCCGCCTGCTCGTCCAACTGTTGCGCCACCGTCCTGCCGCACAGCCACTTGTACTTGGCGCAGGCCGCAGCGAATCCCACCGGTGCGCCGATGCTTCGCGTCACGGGCAGCGATGATCCCGCAACTGCCTGAAAATGCGGAACAATTACCAAAAATATCGCAAGAGAAAGGAGACGCTTCATGGCCGATTCCTTCTGTTCGTAACGGGAGAATATCACGACCAGTATAAAAATTTATTAAAATTTTATACTTGCGAATTTAACTCTATTTGGCGATAGAAACAGATTAACCATTGTTTATTCTTCATGTTAATCCCTTGTTAGTATAAGTCTTCTCCCCATTAGCGGTTAATTAACCTTGGGAGACGAGTGAAATGATCAGCAGAGCAGCAAAATTCAGCCTCGCTGTGGCGTCCCTTCTGGCAAGCAGCAGCTTGGCGACGGCAGCCCCCACAGTCGTTAACTGCAAGGCCGCAGTCCGCGGCACCCTCGAATACAGGCTGTGCATGCCCACGCGGACAGTACAGACCGACAGCAAATTCGGTCCGAACGATAAGGATCGCAGCAGCCATGACGCCGGTGGCAAGAAGACTTCCAGCACCAGCTCGCACGCCATCAATGGCAACGGTGGCAATGGCGGGGACAGCGAAGACGTCGGCCAGAATGGCGGCAGCGGCGATCAAAGCGGCAGCGGCGACCAAGGCGGCAGCGGCGATCAGGGCGGCAGCGGCGACCAGGGCGGTAGCGGAGATCAGGGCGGTACCGGCGATCAGGGCGGTAGCGGTGATCAGGGCGGTACCGGTGATCAGGGCGGCAGCGGCGACCAGGGCGGCAGTGGCGACCAGGGCGGCAGCGGCGATCAGGGCGGCAGCGGCGATCAGGGCGGTGGCGGCGATCAGGGCGGCAGCGGCGATCAGGGCGGTGGCGGCGATCAGGGCGGTAGCGGTGATCAGGGCGGTAGCGGTGATCAGGGCGGCAGCGGTGACCAGGGCGGCAGCGGCGACCAGGGCGACAAGGGCGATAAGGGCGACAAGGGCGGCAAAGGCGACAAGGGCGACAAGGGCGGCAAGGGCGACAAAGGCGACAAGGGCGGCAAAGGCGACAAGGGCGGCAAGGGCGACAAGGGCGACAAAGGCGACAAGGGCGGCAAGGACCACGATGATCACGGCCGCGGCAAAGGCGGGAAGGATCACGACCACGCCAAGGACGAACCCGGTAAGGGTGGAAAAGACCATCACGGCGGCAGCAAGGACGGGGAAGATCACGGCCCCGGCAAGGGCGGCAACGACGACACGGGCAGCAGCGGCAATGGAGGTGCCGGCAAGGGCGGCAACGACGGCGCGGGCAGCAGCGGCAATGACGGTGCCGGCAAGGGCGGCAACGACGGCGCGGGCAGCAGCGGCAATGATGGCGCCGGCAAGGGCGGCAACGACGGCGCGGGCAGCAGCGGCAATGACGGTGCCGGCAAGGGCGGCAACGACGGCGCGGGCAGCAGCGGCAATGACGGCGCCGGCAAGGGCGGCAACGACGGCGCGGGCAGCAGCGGCAATGATGGTGCCGGCAAGGGCGGCAACGACGGCGCGGGCAGCAGCGGCAATGACGGCGCCGGCAAGGGCGGTTCCGGCAAAAACTGATCGGAACGATTGAGGCGGTCTGCCCGCGCCAGTCCGCTGGCCGGCAGAGCGGGCCAACCCCTCTTTCCTGATGCTCGCGCTTGTCGCGAGCATCTCCCTGCGGTCGCACCAAGCAGATCCTCGAAGCCAGCGCGAGGCTGACTCGGACGAAAAAAGGTTGTCAGCACGTGGAGGGCCGGTTTGCCGGCCTTATCCTTTTGAGCGCCCTGTTGTTTGCAACGGGACGGCTCCCCGTCTTACGCCCCGCAGGCCTCGCACAATCCGCGAATCTCGATCGTGGTCTTCTCGGGCTTGAACTTCTGCCCGCGCACCCAGCTCATCAGCCGGTGGTCGACCTCGTGATCGTGGAATTCCATCACCTGGCCACAGCTTTCGCAGATGGCAAAGGCGACGATGCCGTGGCTGTGGCAATTGTCGCCCGGATGGGCGCAGGCGACGAAGGAATTGATGCTTTCGAGCCGATGCACGACACCATATTCGAGCAGCTTCTCCAGCGCCCGGTAGACCTGCAGCGGCGCGCGAAAACCATGGTCGCGCAGCTTGTCGAGGATGGTATAGGCGCTGAGCGGCCCCTCGGCCTTCTCAAGCACCTCGAAGACCAGCGACTGGTTCTTGGTGAGTTGCGGTGTTGTCATGAGCCTTGTCCTTGCGCGAGCGCGCGGCGCCTGACGGGAAGCAGGCTGAGAATGAAGAGGATCAGCGCCGCGACCACGATCGAAGGACCGGACGGCGTGTCGTAGGTCAGCGAGCCGAACAGCCCGCCAACGACGGCGGCCGCTCCGATCAGCGAGGCCAGCACAGCCATGATCTCCGGCGTGACCGAGAAGCGCCGCGCCGCCGCCGCCGGAATGATCAGCAGCGAGGTGATCAGCATGATGCCGACGATCTTCATGGCAATCGCGATGACGACGGCCATCAACAGCATGAAGAACAGCCGCGCCCGCTCGGGTCTCAGCCCCTCGGCCTCGGCAAGCTCGGCATTGACGGTGGCCGCGAGCAGCGGCCGCCAGAGCCAGGCGATCGCCGCCAGCACGAACAGCCCGCCGCCCCAGATCAGCGCAATATCGGTGGTGGACACGGCGAGGATATCGCCGAACAGGAAGGCGATGAGATCGATCCTGACCCAGCTCATGAAGGCGACCATGACGAGGCCGATCGCCAGCGTCGCATGCGAGAGGATGCCGAGCAGCGCATCGGCCGACAGCGCCTGGCGCTTCTGCAGGAAGAGCAGCAGCACCGAGACGAGCGCGGCGACAGCGAAGACGGCTAGCGTCAGGTTGAATTCGAAGAGCAGCGAAAGCGCGACGCCGAGCAGCGCCGAATGGGCGATCGTATCGCCGAAATAGGCCATGCGCCGCCAGATGATGAAGCAGCCGAGCGGCCCGGTCGTCAGCGCCAGCCCGACGCCGGCAAGGATGGCGCGCACGAAGAAATCGTCAAGCATGGCGGCCCTCCCCGCTGCGGGAATGGGCATGTTCATGAGCATGATCGTGCCCATGATGATCGCCATGAGCGTGGGCATGCGCATGCCCATGATCTTGGCCATGTGCATGCTCACGGGAATCGTGAGCGTGCTCATGCGCGTGATGTCCATCTTCGGGATGGCAATGGTCGGTCACTGAACCGTCCGCATGCAGCACGCGACCATCCGGCAGGTGTGTGTGGTCGTGATGATGGCTGTAGACGGCGAGCGTCTGAGCCGCCCGGCTGCCGAACAGGCGCACATATTCCGGGCTGCGGCTGACGGCCTCGGGCGTGCCGCGGCAGCAGACATGGCCGTTGAGGCAGATCACCGTATCGGTCTCGGCCATGACGACATGGAGATCGTGCGAGATCAGCAGGACGCCGCAGCCGCTGGCGTTGCGGATCGATTTGATGAGGTCGTAGAGCGCGATCTCGCCGGAGAAATCCACCCCCTGCACCGGCTCGTCGAGCACCAGCAGGTCAGGCTTGCGGGCAATCGCCCGGGCCATCAGCGCCCGCTGGAACTCACCGCCGGAAAGGTGCTGCACCTCGGCGCCAATCATGTGGGCAATGCCGGCGGCTTCGAGTGCGGCCTGTATGTCGCGCTCTGGCAGCGGCCCGGTCAGCGTCATCAGTCGGCGCACCGTCAGCGGCAGCGTCCAGTCGATCGAAAGCTTCTGCGGGACATAGCCTACCTTGAGGCCGGAGAGGCGCTCCACCCTGCCCTCGTCCGGCTTCAGCACACCGATTGCCGCCTTGGCGCTCGTCGATTTGCCCGAGCCGTTCGGCCCGATCAGCGTGACGATTTCGCCGCGCGAAACGGAAAATTCCACGCCGCGCACCAGCCAGCGGCCGCCGCGCAACACGCCGACATTTTCGAGCGAAACCAGCCGTTCGCCCTTGGTATTTGCGGGAGAGAGCATCAAATTTTCCGAAAGCGCTGTTGCATCCTGCTATTGCACACGTTATAGCATAACGCAATTGATGTAATAACATAACATTTGTAATTCAAGCGGAGCATATGATGAAACGCGCCTTGGGGCCTGCCCTGAAAACCCTGGCCCTCAGAATTTCGGCTGCCCTCGCCATCCCGGTCCTTGCGATCCCCGCCCTGCTCTTTGCCGGGACGATGCGGGCTGCCGATGCGCCCGTCGTCGTCACCTCGATCAAGCCGATCCACTCACTGGTTGCGGCGATCATGCAGGGCGTGCGCGAGCCGGAATTGATCGTCGATGGCGCCGCCTCCCCGCACACCTACAGCATGAAGCCCTCGAACGCGCGGACCTTGCAGGAGGCGAAGGTCGTCTTCTGGGTCGGCCCGAACCTGGAGGCTTTCCTGGAAAAGCCGCTCGAGACGCTGGGCTCGAACGCCAGTGTCGTCGAACTCGACAACGCTCCAGGACTGGCCAAGCTGCCCTTCCGCGAAGGCGGCGCCTTCGAGCCGCATGACGACGGGGACCATGAAAGCGCCCCCGAGCATGCGGATGCCGCCGAAGATGACCATAGCCACGATCATGCGGCTGAGCCCGGACATGACAGTGGCCACGCGCATCACGATGATCATGAAGAGCATGAGCACGGCCACGGCGCCTTCGACACGCATCTCTGGCTCGACCCGATGAATGCCAAGGCGATGGCGACTGTCATCACCACGACACTGGTCGCCGCCGACCCCGCCAATGCACTGACCTATCAGGCCAATGCCAAGGCGCTTGACGATAAGCTGACGGCGCTGGACAAGGAGATCGCCACCACCGTCGCCCCCGTCAAGGACAAGCCTTTCGTCGTCTTCCACGACGCCTACCAATATTTCGAGAACCGTTACGGCATCCGCGTCGCCGGCTCGATCACCGTCAGCCCGGAAACCATTCCCGGCGCCGAGCGCGTGTCGGAAATCCACCGCAAGGTCGGCGAACTCGGCGCAACCTGCGTCTTTGCCGAACCGCAATTCGAGCCGCGCCTCGTCAAGGTCGTTATCGAAGGCACGAGCGCCAAATCAGGTGTGCTCGATCCGGAAGCAGCGACCCTCAAGGCCGGCCCCGATCTCTACTTTACCCTCATGCGCGGCATTGCCGACAGCATGAAGGCCTGCCTCTCCAGCGCATGACATTCATGCGACGCGCGGGAGCACCTTGATAAAAGGCCTCCCGGGGAGAGGTGAGGCGGAAAGAGGCGGACGACCCCGTTCCGCCTTTTTTCGTCGCCACAGATGTAATGATATAACATCAAATATCGATCCGATGAGGTTCCCATGGACAACAGACTTCCGGTCACGGTGCTCTCCGGCTTTCTCGGCGCCGGCAAGACGACCCTGCTCAACCATGTGCTCGCCAATCGCGAGGGCCTGCGCGTCGCCGTGATCGTCAACGACATGAGCGAGGTGAACATCGACGCCGCACTGGTGCGCGATGGCGGCGCCAATCTCTCTCGCACGGAGGAACAGCTGGTCGAGATGACCAACGGCTGCATCTGCTGCACTCTGCGCGACGACCTGCTGAAGGAGGTGCGCCAGCTCGCAGATCAGGGCCGCTTTGATTACCTGCTGATCGAATCCACAGGCATCGCCGAACCCCTGCCCGTCGCCACCACCTTCGAATTCAGCGACGAGAACGGTGAAAGCCTGTCCGATGTCGCAAGGCTTGATACGATGGTGACCGTCGTCGATGCCGCCAATCTGCTGGCCGACTATGCCTCGGCCGATCTCCTCGCCGACCGCGGCGAAACCGCAGGCGACGGCGACAACAGGATGATCGTCGACCTGCTGGTCGAGCAGATCGAATTCGCCGATGTCGTGGTGCTGAACAAGATCGGCACGGCAAGCGACGAGCAGCGCGACGCCGCACGCAAGATCATCATCGGCCTCAATCCGGATGCGAAGCTGATCGAGGCGGATTTCGGCAAGGTGCCGCTCGCGGAGGTGCTTGGCACCGGCCGTTTCGACATCGAGAGGGCCGAGACCCATCCGCTCTGGTACAAGGAACTGCACGGCTTCAGGGATCACGTGCCGGAGACCGAGGAATACGGCATTCGCTCCTTCGTATATCGCGAGAAGCGGCCCTTCCATCCGGCAAGATTGCAGGCTTTTTTCGATCGGACATGGCCGGGCGTGGTGCGCGCCAAGGGCTTCTTCTGGCTGGCGACCCGACCGCACCATGTCGGCGAGATCAGTCAGGCCGGCGCGATCGTGCGCACCGGCAAGATGGGCCTGTGGTGGGCTTCCGTGCCGCGCGAACAATGGCCCGACGCGCCCGGTTTCCTCAGCGCCATCGGCCCCTATCTCGACCCCGTATGGGGCGACCGTCGCCAGGAAATCGTCTTCATCGGCGCCGACCCGATGGACGACGCGTGGATCAGCAGCGAACTCGACGCCTGTCTGGTGGAAAGTGATGCCTTCACACCTGAACGCTGGCGCAACCTGCCCGACCCCTTCGCCAGCTGGAGCCGGCAGGCGGCATGAAGGCGACAGCGATCAAACGATATCGCTGCGTCTGCGAGGAATGCGATCCGTTGCCGCCGGTCGAGGGGCTGCATCCGTCGACGCATGAGGGCGATGTGAAGGTTGATGCCGAAGAGACTGCTTGGCATCATCGCCGCTGTGCGCCGGAAGGTTTAGGGCAGGCGTCACCTCACCCACCCTCATCCCTGTGACGAGCACAGGAATGAGGAAGGTGGGGAGAGCGACTGTGCTTATCCCTTCACCGCCCTCATCCATTCCCAATCGGCGTTTTAGTTTAATTTTACACACTCCAGTGAACTGCCGTTCTTCCCGACACGACGCGATCGACGCATAGTCCCGAAGATCGGATTCGATTTTGTGCGGAATTGGGCGCAGATTCAAATAACGGAGCGCTGCTCCGCACCTTCGATCGAGCGCCTGGGGCCATTGGATCCGTCGTCCGGGATCGCTCGCCTTAAAGATGATGGAGGAAATCATGCCCGGCATCAGCATGCGTTATATCGTTGACGACGTCGACGCCGCGATGGAATTCTACACGCGGCATCTCGGCTTTTCGGTCGCGCTTCACCCGGCCCCGAGCTTCGCCATTCTGACGAGGGACGGTTTTCGTCTGCTCGTCAGCGGCACAACCGGACCGGGCGGAGCCTCCCAGGCGATGCCGGACGGACGATGGCCGGAGCCCGGTGGATGGAACCGCATCCAGATCGAAGTCGCCGACCTCGAAGCCGAAGTCACTAAGCTGCGCCAGGCGGGCGCGCATTTTCGCAACGACATAGTCCAGGGCATCGGCGGCAAGCAGATCCTGCTGGAAGACCCGGCCGGAAACCCTGTCGAGCTCTTCGAAGCGCCGAAGCGATAAGCGCCGCGGCATCGCAAGAATGGCGGCCGCGCCTTGCCAGCTCTGTGCGAGCGTGTAGTTTCGGACTCGCATCAATTCAGGGGTAAGCAAAATATGTCCGAATCCGCGGGCGGGCTCTTCGACTTTGTCGGGATACTAGCCGTGTTCTTTCTCGTCGCTGCCAATGGCTTCTTCGTCGCCGCAGAATTCGCACTGGTTTCGATGAGGCGCAGCCGTGTTACCGAGCTTGTCTCGGCCGGTCGCATGAACGCCTCCGCTCTCCAGCGCGCCATCGACAATCTCGATGCTAATCTCGCCGCAACCCAGCTCGGCATCACCATCTCGTCGCTGGCTCTGGGCTGGGTAGGCGAGCCGGCGCTCGCCCATCTGATCGAACCGCTGCTCTCCTGGCTGCCTGAACCGTGGGCGACAACCGGCGCCCATACCGTCTCCATCGTCATCGCTTTCGTCATCATCACGGCGCTGCACATCGTGCTCGGCGAACTTGCGCCGAAAAGCCTGGCGCTGCAGCGCAGCGAGGCGACCTCGCTTGCCGTCGTGCGTCCCCTCGGCCTCTTCCTGCTATTGTTCAAGCCGGCGATCTTCACCTTGAACGGTATGGGCAACCTTGTGCTGCGGGCGGTCGGCCTTCGCGCCGGAACCGGAGAATCCTCGTTCCACTCCCCGCAGGAGTTAAAGTTGCTGGTCGCCGAGAGCCAGGAGGCCGGTCTTCTGAACCAGGTGCAGCAGCAACTCGTCGAGCGGGTATTCAACATCGGCGACCGGCCGATCTCCGACATCATGACCCCGCGTCTCGACATCGAATGGTTTGATGCCGACGACAGCGAGGCGGAGATTCTGAAGACGATCCGAGAGTGCAGCCATGAGCAGTTGCTGGTCGCCCGCGGCTCGATCGACGAACCGATCGGCATGGTGTTGAAGAAGGATCTTCTCGATCAGGTCCTCGACGGCGGCAAGGTCAGGCCGCTGGAGGTGATCAAGCAGCCCCTGGTGCTGCACGAGGGTAGCAAGGTCGTGCGCGTCATCGACAGCTTCAAGGCGTCGCCCGTTCGCCTCGCCATCGTCGTCGACGAATATGGCAGTCTCGAAGGCATCGTCACCCAGACCGACCTGCTCGAAGCCATCGCCGGCGATCTGCCGGGCGCCGACGAGGAGCCCGACATTGTCGTGCGGGAAGACGGTTCGCTGCTGATTGACGCGATGATGCCGGCCTTCGACGCCTTCGAACGGCTGGGCCTCAAGGATCGCCCCGACGCCGATTTTCATACGCTGGCGGGCTTCGCGCTGCATCAGCTCCAGCATATCCCGGAAGCCGGCGAAACCTTCCTCTTCGAAGACTGGCGCTTTGAGGTGCTCGACATGGACGGCATGCGCATCGACAAGATGCTCGCAACCCGCGTTCCCGCCGAGGGAACAGAGGCCTGATCAGTTTATCGCCAGCGTCCAGAGCATGCCAGCGATCGCACAGCCGAAGAGCGTCGTGATAACCGAGGTCTTGAAGCGGAAAAGTGCGATGGCGGCGGCGACAGAGAGCGCGATCGCCGCCGGTACGGCAGATTGCAGCTGTGGAATATCGAGCCGCAGGTTTCCGAAACTGACCTGCGCGACTTCGGCAAACAGCGTATGCAGGCCGAACCAGATGGCGAGGTTGAGAATGACGCCGACCACCGCCGCCGTGATCGCCGACATTGCCCCGGCAAGCGCGACATTGCCGCGCAACTTTTCGATAAAGGGCGCACCAAGGAAGATCCAGAGGAAACAGGGCACGAAGGTTACCCATGTCGTCAGGATCGCAGCAAGGGTGGCGGCAAGCATCGGATCGAGCGAGCCGGGATTGCGAAAGGCGGCCATGAAGCCGACGAACTGGAGCACCATGATCAGCGGCCCCGGCGTCGTCTCGGCCATGCCGAGACCGTCCAGCATCTCGCCCGGCTTCAGCCAGCCGAAATGCTGCACGGCCTCCTGCGCGACATAGCCGAGCGCGGCATAGGCGCCGCCGAAGGTGACGACCGCCATCTTGCTGAAGAACAGGCCGATCTGGCTGAAGACGTCACCTGGGCCGAAGAACGCGTAAAGGGTGGCGACCGGCACCAGCCAGAGGGCGAGCAGTATAGCTGATATGCGCATCGACCAGGCGAGGTTGGCGCGCGCATGCGCCGGAATACCCTCGCCTAGCGCCGATTCCGCATCCGACAGCATCGCGCCGCTTGCGGCCTTATGGCCGCCGCCCGCCTTGAAGGCGTCGAGACCGAGCCTGCCGCCGAAGAAACCGATGATTCCGGCGGCCAACACAATCAGCGGGAACGGCACGTGGAGGAAGAAGATGGCGACGAAGGCCGCGGCCGCCACGGCAAGCATGACGCGGTTCCTCAGCGCCCGGCTGCCGATGCGGATGACGGCCTGCACGACGACGGCAAGGACGGCCGCTTTCAGGCCGAAGAACAGGCCGGCGACGATGCCGACGCTGCCATAGGCCGCGTAGATGTAGCTGAGGCCGAGGATCGACAGGAAGCCCGGCAGCACGAAGAGCACGCCGGCAACGAGACCGCCCAATGTGCGGTGCATCAGCCAGCCGATATAGACAGCGAGCTGCTGCGCCTCGGGGCCAGGAAGCAGCATGCAATAATTCAGCGCATGCAGAAAGCGGTGCTCGCCGATCCATCGCTTCTCGTCGACGATAATGCGGTGCATGACGGCGATCTGGCCGGCCGGGCCGCCGAAGCTCAAGGCGGCGACGCGCAGCCACACCCGGAACGCCTCCCCAAACGAAACGCCGTGGTGATGCCCCTCGCCCGCGTCCTTCTTGCCCGCCTGTCCGGCGGGCGCATTCTCCGTCATGTCGACCATCTCATACTCTCTTTTTCGGCGCGGGCCAGTTGTGGGTCTCTTCGGTCGCATCGCGGCACCAGCGGAAGAAGGCATCGTAGAGAAGCATTCCGGCCTCGAGCTGCTCCAGATCGTCGGAATACATTCTCGAGAGGCCGAGCGAGGCGGCAAGCAGACCGGATGCCTCGGGCGCGAGATCGAGCCTGGCCGTATCCGCCGCCCTGACGATCCGCGCCAGGCGCAAGAGCGGTTCGGAGGCCAGGCCGAACTCCTCGACCATCACGTCGAAGGTGCAGAGCTCGCCACGATGGCTCCAGAACACGTCCTCGATATCGAAGGGCGCAGCCCCGAAGCGCTCGCCGACGGCGACAACTTCAGGCGCCGGCACGAACAGGAAGACGGCATTCGGATCGACGAAACGCCGAATCAGCCAGGGACAGGCAATGCGGTCGATTTTTGGCCGCGCCCGTGTCACCCAGACGGTGCGTCCCTGCCCGTCGCGACGCGGCAGCTTCGCCTCGGGCACGACGGGTCCCGCCGCGACCCAGGCTTCGAAGCCGCCTTCGAGGCTTTCCGCCTCGATCCCGGCATGCCTGAGATAGGCGGCGACACCATGGCTGAGTTTGGCGCCCCTGTGGCAGACCACGACGACGGCATCGGCATTGATGCTATCAGCCCAGGACGCAACCTCGGCGTGGTCGCGCCGGATCGAGCCCGGCACCAGGCGCGGATCGAGCCCGAAATCCTCGTCCGTGCGGACGTCGATGATGCAGGGCGCCCCAGGAGTACCAATGAGGCGGCTGAGCTTGTCGGGAGAAATTTCGAGAAATGACGGCATGACGCGTCCTCCGTTGATCGGGTTTACCGGACGCGATTCTTCAGCATGACGCCTCGTGGGGTGATCGCGACCCCAGATCCAAAGCATTGGCAAAGACACCCCGTCCTGTCAAGAACGACGCTTCCGCTGCGGTTATGCCCGTCTATACGGCGGCTGTGCTGTGCGTATGACAGCACGATCTCCTCAGGCGTCATCCCCGCAATTGCCTTTTGCTTTCCGCTCAAGAAGCCGCTCCAGGCTCAAAAATCCCGCCAACACAGGCACTTCGGCCCCAGAATGGAACAAAAGTCCCACTGATCCATTACTTCATCACCGAAAGAGGAGAAAGTACCATGACGTACGACCCCAATAATGCCAACGATCCGAACCGCCCGCTGAACCCGAACCTGGATCTGCGCACGACGCCGACGACGCGCAGCAGCAATACGTGGGTTGTTTGGGTTGCTGCATTGGCCGTGATCGCTGTTGCTGCATTCGCCTATTCGCAGTGGAGCAGCACACCTCCCGGCACTTCGCCGGATACGACAGCCTCCACGACCCAGTCCGAGCCGGCCCCGGCTAAGCCGATCGCTCCGACCGATAACAGCGCAACGCCTGCTCCGGCACCCGCACCGGCTACCCCGCCGGCCGCTCCTGCTCAGCAGTAACCGCTGCCGGTCGAAAGGAGCCGCGCTAGATACCTCCTTGGCGCGTCCGGCCAGGACACGCCAAGGAGGATCTATGCATCGAAGATGCGTATGATCCTAAGGTGACCGCAATCTCAGAGTGACGCGCGGGCACGAGCTTCTTTTGTGCGGCCGCCCCTTGAATAACCGCAATCGGCACTTATTTAGAGATTATTAAATTTGTCTCTGACGGCTGACCACGGATGTACTGGCAGCCGTCATTGAGACAGATCGAGGAAGGTCGGTGCGAGTTTCGCCCGGCCTTTTTTCTTGTTCTCGTCACCAACTCCGAACCAGTCCGGCTACCTGCCTTTATTGATTTCTTGCCGTCGGACCCTTAAGGCTCTGCCGGTCTGGAAAAGCGGTCTCGGCTACCGGAGGTCTTGTAACTGCCGCCGGAATGGCTCTCCATCGTGTCGACATCGCCGCCATCGGTCCGGACCGGGCCGGCGCTTTCGCAGGCTCGATTGGTCGAGCGACGCTGGGATTCAAAGGCTAGTTGGGGATTCTGTTATAGAAAGACTGAGGATCGTAGACGCACTCATGGTCGAGGAGGCAGATCTTGCCGTCTGCGTCTCTCACTCGCGCAGTGTCGTATTTGTCCCCCAGATTGCACCTCGCCGGCGGATAACGAAAGCTGCGGCCGCCGAATCCCATGCGCACGAAGACCCGCTTTTCCTGCTGAATGACGCGTCGGAGTTCCGCGCAGCTGTGGTCCCTGGCATTGACTTCCACCGTCTCGGCGGCAAAGGCTGCCGACGACAGCGATAACGCGACGGCCACGACGACACTTTTCATGGGTAACTCCTGAATGGGAGGGCTGAAGTAGGGCGCTCGGCCCAGAGGGCCAGTAGGGAATTCGCCTGCACCGCGTCGGAGCAGGAATTCCCGCCCGCTCTCATTCAAAGCGACCATCGCCTGACGTGTGGTGCCTGGTGATGCGATGCCCCTCCATCCGCAATCCATCTGTTGTTACCCTTATTGCCGCACGATCCGCACCGCAGCCTTGGCGTCGGCATGCCGATCATCGTACTGGCGCCGAACCGTCGCGCGAGCTCCGAATGGTCGATCCGGGCTTCGTGACAGCATGCCACGCACCTCGCGCTGAGGCTCTCCCCTTTCTTGACCTCGGCCAATGTCAGCTGATCCCCGCCATGGGCCGTGGCCCTTCTCGCAGGTTTGGTCGAGCCCAGTCCTGAAGCCCCTCGTCGGCTGCCTTCGTTGACTGAGTAGCCGGCGTCGGCGCCAGACCTGACAAGGTCGATGCCCTTCTGCTGCTTCATGGTACAAGACGCTCTTTCTGAGCCTTCAAGCGGCGTACGATATTTTTCGACATCAGACTGCTGGCGATAAGGAGCTGATCTCTCAAGAAGTTGGCGTCGGCCAGCAGGTTGCGATAGTAGCGAGCGCATAGCTTTTATGTGCTCGCAAAATAGAGGCAGCCAGATCCACTTCTGAAGGTGGCCAACCGGTTACGGCGGCCCCGATGCTAAAGCCAGGCTGCTCTGACATGACATTTCCTTGGCATTGAGGCTCCGGGTTCAAGGAGTTTCGCTCCCATTTGTCAATGGTTCTCAAAGAGTTAAGACAGTTGCCGCATTGTCAGGGGAAATTGTAAAGCGAGGCGGGATCATAGACGCAGGCATAATCAAGGACGCACTGCCGCCCTTCAGCATCGCGGAAACTCGCCGTGCTGCGCTTGTCGCCCAGGCTGCATTGCGCCGGCGGATACCGAAAACTGCGCCCGCCAAAACCGACTCGAACGAAGACCTTCTTATTCTGACGGATGATCTGCGCAATCTCGCCGCAGCTATGTGCGCTCGCTTTGACTTCCATCACGCCGCCAGCAAGAGCCGGCGACGACAGCGACAAGGCAACGGCAAAGACGACGCTTTTCATGAAACCCTCCAGCTTCGGAGAAGAACATAGGGCAAGCGTGTCGGTGCAGCCAGTATCAACCAGATCTTCCGTTTCTGGAACGATTTCCATCAAACCGGAAGCCCGGTCCGAATTTAAAAATCTCGATCTTTTCAAGAAGATTGGTGGGTGATGTAGGGCTCGAACCTACGACCCGCTGATTAAGAGTAATCAATGGATCCCTGCATCGCCTGAGAAACAAGGAAAGTCGTTTCCAATAGCAGCTTGCTCTCACCCGTAAAAACACGGGAACATATGGTGAATTGTGAACCGCCCTTGGGGATTAGTCCACATAGACCACCTCCGTTTCCACCTCTTACCGGAGGTTCGCGTCACCTGGGCTTAGGGACACTTTTTAAACTGATCATCATAACGTCGCGCTCCGCCTCTTCGACTCGTTCCCTGGCAGCCTTTTTATGAGTCTCTGAAGCCCTGCCGTCTCCCTCAATTTCCTCCAGATGCTTTCTTGCATTCCCAAGAGCCCGCCGAGCTAAATTATATTCAAGGCTATTAAGGGCAAACGATACAACAGCCGAATACGCTCCAGTTATCAAAATGGAGATTGCGGGAACAAGATAAAGCAGCAGGCTCTTTAAATTTGGATCACCTACCCAGCCGTTGATTAAATATACAAGTATGCCGCCGCTACCGCCGCCCGCGGCTATATCACTAGCTGATAGCCTTGAGCTATGCACTCCAGCTTGTAGCCGCCTAGGCGCCATTGGCACCCCCAGCAAGCTTGCGATTCTCGCTCCTTAGCCGCTCTACCTCAGCACGCAGCAGTTTGATCTCAGCTTCTTTGGCGCCTACCTCGTCAGCCAGATCTTTGACGTAGCTGTCGAGGGACTTCTTGATGTCAAGGAGTTCGTCGCGGCTGGAATCAATTTCACGCTGGGCTTCTCGATGCCGCGCGATTGAATCACTCCGCAAAGCCTCCAGCTTCGCATCGATGATTATAGATTGAGATGCGGCCTCACGATACTGTCTAACAGCGCTGACGATAGAGTATACAACTGCGACAAGAGATGCCGCCAGAAGCACGCCGTTTGGCAGAAATGATGAAATATCCGAAAGACTCAAAATAGCTGTCCGTACTCGCCTCCATTCTTGTATATCAGAAGTAGCGGCTTTCACTACTGAAATAACAGAAGAGCCCTCCTGCCCGACGGTTCACACATTACGGCATCAGCTTTCCGTCATGCTTATGGCTCGATATTCGGTTTTAGAAATAAGTTTCGGCCTCGGACAAATAACAAATCTAAAAGATCAGAGTAGACAGGCGGTATCATATGACATTTGCGTTAATATATGGGGGAAAATTCGGTTCATATCTGGTCGCAGATACCCTCGGCACCAAAAGAGTTGCACCAAGGAAAATCGTAAGAGGCCAGCCTGATGCATTGACTACAGGAATGGCATTAGGATCAGAATCAACCCGAGTTCAATATACCGAAGATGTACTTAAAATGTGCAATTTCGGCACCATGGCTTTCGCCTTTGCCGGAGACGGCGCTGCGGCAGAGGATGTAATAGGGGTACTCGGGAAGCATCTGGGTGGCCGTGATGCCAAGGATTTCACCGACGCCGCATTAATGAAGGTCCAAGAGGATGCTTACACCGCGGCAAGGTCGAGGTACGTTAGCAGCCTTGGACTCGTGGCCAACGGACGCGGGTATGATCGCTGGAATTGGAAGGTCCACCAAGGTCCACCGATTATTACCTCCGACAATGATGATCTTGCCATTGGGAGCGGGGCCCAGAGCGCTTTAGCCATGTTAGAGTATGCTCGGAAGGTTACACCGCAAAACTCGGAACAAATATCAGAGTGCGCTTTCTTTTGTGATCGCTTCTTGGCCTCGCAGATTGCCGGCGAACGTCACAACACGTGGGATGTGGGAATAGGGGGCGTCGCCACTGCCATCCATGCAACTGATTCTGGTCTCTACTGGGCACCTGATCGGACGACCTACGTTTTCGCCACGAACGAAGACTATTCTGAACCTCTTCGACCACTTTTGATATACAAAACGGCCTATATCAACGGCGCGGTTGTTTCGTTGTCGTTGACTGTTGAAACAGACGATATGGCATTGATTGTGCGCACAAACTCTGCCTCCATGTTCGATTCCGACAGGGATATCCCTAGCCTTTCGCTGAACTCCCCCGTTGTCAGCGTTTGCATCTTACGTGGATCGAAAGTTTCGTCAGCGCGAATATGGCAGAAGACGTATCGGCAGCCGGGCCCTCTTTGGGACGACGATATTCGGATCGAACGCTTCAGTAACAAGAGAGATTTCCAAGTGTATATGTCTTACGTTACGCGCCCTGACTTCAACGAAAAAATGGAGCATTTGATAAATCATGAGAATGTTTTGGCATACTAAGAAGCGGCAGGGCCTGAGCGAGCTCGGCTTCAGGCACCTTGAAGCTGCGCGCGAGGTTTAATTATTTTGGATCTTGCCGTCTGTCGCACAAGGTCAATCTTTCCAGGTCATCTATGCACGACACCGCCACCCTCCTCGAAGACGCCGCCGACCGGATCGCAGATATCTCGCGAGCTGATCTGCAGATCATGCTCCGCCGAGCCGCGCTCTTATTGCGCAACGCCGGACCGATCGCCTTCGACGACGACATTGAAGAAGCCCTTCGAGATCTGTCCGGCGAATTCGGCAAGACGCGCAACGACACCATCAGGTTCATCGTCCGGGAGTGGATGGAGAAGAACACCTATCTGCCGGTGCACGAGCTCGACGAAGATGGTGACGTGGATGGGAGCGCCTGAGTAGGCTTGCACTGGATCAGAGTAAACGGAAGTCCCACGCGTGTTCTGCCCAGCCCTCCAAGATATGGTTACCGTGGACCGTCTTTCTCTTCCCCGCTCGTACCGACGGTCGCAACCGACGCGCACCGCTACAGCCAGTCCCCTTTCGGACGCTGCAGCCATTATTTTAACGATGGCTCAGTATTGGCGCGACGTCGGCCCGGCCGGGTATTGTATATCTGCGCATGACGCGCAAGAATATGATCAAGGCTGCAACGAAGCCAGCCGAAATCGAAGAGGCTGTCGACGTCGACTGCACTTTCGTAGCTCTCTAGTAGCAAGTTGAGCCGTTTGGAGAACCGATCCGTAAGGCGCTGCTACTGCAATGCGTAACTCACCCGCTCCCCCAGGGCGCGCCCTATGTGGCCGCCCGCAGTGCAGCCGAAGCTTGCGCCCGCAAAACCACCCAAGCCGCCGCCAAATGCGGCGCCAAAAGCTCCCCCTATAGCCGCCCCGACGCTGCAGCCGATCGCCGCTCCTTCGTTACTGTACGTTCCTGTCTCTTTGCCTTCTATGTGCGCATCAGTGTAAGCGCGATTTTCAATGCGCATTGACGGCAGTTGACGGACACTTGCGCTTAGCTGGGTAGCAGTACCCAGCTTTATCAGGCCGCAGTGGTCTTGGAGTAATTGAAGGGCAGCAGGTCGCCGATGT